>JAETTP010000027.1 GCA_021769035.1 Bacillota bacterium
GGATTGCTATTTGTATGTCTATTGCTGTGGGTGAGATTTATACTGGCGAGGTTATGGGAATTACTAAATTTGGCGCTTTTGTGAAGATTGACGAAAAAACGACCGGTTTGGTGCATATTTCGGAGGTTGCGGATACTTACGTTAAGGAAATTGGTGATTTTTTACAGGTTGGCGATGAAGTTAAGGTCAAGGTTTTGAATGTTGCGGAAAATGGCAAGGTGGGGCTTTCCATTAAAAAAGCTCAGCCGCCGGCGCCCAAGCAGCCGCCTATGCCGCAGCCCATCCCTAGCGACCGTTTTGAGGATAAGCTGGCGGAGTTTATGAAAAACAGCAATGAAAAGCTGACTCAGCTGAAAAGGCACCAGGAGGGCCGCCGCCGCTGAGGATAAATAGACTTTTTGATTAAGGCATCTTATATGATGCCTTAATTTTCATTATTATTGATGTTAGTTTAGGATAATATTTTTGAGGTGATTTTAGATGCAGGCAGCTATTGATATTGGCAGCAACACGGTGCGTTTGTTGATTGGCGAGGTTGTGGCCGGCCGGGTGCAGGTGCACAGCCAGGCCTTGCTGACGACGCGCTTGGGCAACACCAGGGTGGGCGAAAAGCTTTCCGCCGTGGGGCGGCAAAAAACGATTGCCGCGCTTCAGCAATTTGCGGAGCAACTGCGGCAGGCCGGGGTGAGCCAGCCGCCGGTGGTGGCCGCCACCAGCGCGGTGCGCGAGGCCGCCGACGGGGCGGATTTTCAGCAGGAGGTGCAGCAAAAGCTGGGCTGGCAGCTGCAAATTCTTTCCGGGGTGGAGGAGGCCGCCTGTTCCTTTGCCGGCGCGGCCTCCGTGCTGAGTCCAAAGCCAGACCAAAAGCTAAATCCGGCCGACCGCCTTGGCGGCCGCCCGGCCTTGGCTGATGTGGCGGTGCTTGATGTGGGCGGCGGCAGCACGGAGCTTATCTGCCGGCAGCCGGATGGGCAGATTGTCGGCCACAGCGTCCGGGTGGGCGCGGTGCGCCTGTTTAACGACGAAGCCCGGCCGGAGGATTTGCCGCAGCGTTTGGCGGAATTGTTGCCGGCGGGTGGCCTGGGGCCGCTGAAGCATTTTGTCAGCGTGGGCGGCACCATAACCCTGGTGGCGGCTTTGTTGGAGAATATCAGCGAGTATAGCCGGGAGGCGGTGAGCGGCCGCTGTGTGACGCGGGCCGAAATTGCCGGACTGCGAGAGCTTTTGGCGCCGCTTTCGCCGGCGGCCCGTTTGCAGCGTTATCCGATGCTGCTAGGCCGGGAGGATATTATTATTGCCGGGTTGACTATTTATCTGGCTTTGGCGGATTTACTGGGAGCGGCGGAGTTTGTGGCCAGCGACGCCGGCCTGTTGGACGGTTTGCTGCTGCGAAATAGTGGAATATTAATTTAAGAAACGTAGGTGAATAGTGGTATGAGCCAGGATCATAAAGAAACAACTGATAAAGAAAAAACGGAAATGATTTATGACAGCGCCGCCGTCAAGGCTATTGGCGTGCGGGTTTCCTGGGTGAGCATTATAGTCAACACAGCCCTTTCGCTGGGCAAGCTGGCAGCCGGCCTGTTGGCGGCTTCCGGCGCGATGGTTTCCGACGCGGTTCATTCGGCCTCCGATGTTATCAGCTCCGCGCTGGTGATGTTTGGGGTTAGTATGGCGGCCAAGGCGGAGGACGAAAGCCACCCTTACGGCCACGAGCGGCTGGAGTGCGTGACGGCTCTGCTACTGGCGGCATTGCTGTTTGCCACCGGCATCGGTATTGGCGTGGGCGGCATTGGCAATATTGCTTTAGCTTTGGAGGGCGATTTGCCGGCCCCCGGCGTGTTGGCCTTGTGGGCGGCTGTGGTTTCGGTGGCGGTTAAGGAAGCGATGTATTGGTACACCAAGGCAGCGGCGGACAAGACCAATTCCGGCGCGCTGCTGGCCGACGCCTGGCATCATCGCTCCGACGCGCTTTCCTCGGTGGGCAGCTTTGTGGGCATTTTAGGCGCGCGGCTGGGTTGGCCGATTTTGGACCCGATTGCCGCGCTGATTATCTGTTTTTTCATTTTGAAAGTGGCCTGGGATATTGCCAAGGATTCCTTTGACAAAATGGTTGACCACGCCTGCGACGCGGCGGTGATTGAGCAGATCCGTCGGCTGGCTTTGGACACGGCTGGGGTGCTTAGTCTGGATGATTTGAAAACCCGACGTTTTGGCAGCAAAAGCTACGTGGACGTGGAGATTGGAGTGGACAGCCGCTTGAACATTGTGGAGGCCCACGGCATTGCCCAAAATCTGCACGATAGTATTGAACAGGCTTTGCCGGAGGTTAAGCATTGTATGGTGCATGTGAACCCTTGCTTTATCTCGCCGGATTTGCCTGATTTAAATGAGGAGAGTGACGCGTATGAAAACCCTGATAACGCATAGTTTGAAGCTGACGGAGGCGCAGAAAAGCCAGCTGGCGGCCCTGGGCCTGGAGATTGTTTATCAGCAGGACACGGCCCCGGTGGCTCAGCCGGAGCAGTTTGAACTGGTGATTTGCTACGACCTTTTCAGCAGCAACGACCTAAGTAAATTCAGCAGCTTGAAGTATATTCAGCTGACCAGTGTGGGCGTTGACCATTTGCCGCTGGCGGAAATTGAGCGGCGGGGGATTTTGCTGCGCAATGCCCGCGGCGTGGCTAGCGTGCCGATTGCTGAGTTTGTGTTGGGCGGAGTGCTGCAAATTTACAAAAAGAACCGCCAGTTTTGGCAGAACCAGCAGCAGCACCAGTGGAAGCGGCTGCACGGTATTCAGGAGCTGGCCGGCAAACAGGTTTGCATTGTGGGCGCGGGCAGCATTGGCTGCGAGCTGGCCAAGCGTTTTGCCGCCTTTGACGCGCGGGTGATTGGCGTAAACCCCTCGCCGGTTAGCTCGCCCTGGTTTGCCGAGGTTTGGCCGCCGGAGCGGCTGGCGGAGGCCCTGGGCCAGGCGGACATTGTGGTTTTAAGCCTGCCTTTGCGGCCGGAAACGCAGCATTTGTTTAATGCGGAGCGCTTGGCGCAGCTGAAGCCGGGCGCGCTGCTGGTAAACGTGGCCCGCGGGCCGATTGTGGACGAGCAGGCCCTGTTGGCGTCCTTGCAAAGCGGCCATTTGCAGGGTGCGGTGTTGGACGTGTTTGAGCAGGAGCCGCTGCCGGCGGCCAGCCCGCTTTGGGATTTGCCCAGCGTGGTGCTGACCCCGCATAACGCCTTCCTATCCGAGGGCAAGGACGCCCGGCTGTTTGAGATTGTGCAGCAGAATGTGCGTGATTGGCTCAGTTTGGCCGGACGCTAGGACGTTTTAGGATTAATTTAATGAATAATCAAAGCCGGCCTGCATATTATTTAAAAATTTTATGCAGGCTGGTGATTATATGGACGCAAAATCAAAGCAAACTTTGAAGCAAAGCCGTTTTGTGCGGCAGCGGCGGCGGGAGATTGCCTTTTCCGCTTTCTGTTTTGCGTTACTGCTGGGTTTTATTGCGGTTTTGCCAACGATGAGCGACGAGGAGCCCTTGCTGGCGGTGAGCGGCGGCGGGGCGGCCAACTGGGGATTGAGCTTTCCGGAGCCGGGCCAAACGCCGGTGGGCAACGCCACGCAGGACTATTTGCAGCAGTTCGACGCTTACTTTGTGGGGGATTGCAGCCAAAAGGTGATTTATCTGACCTTTGACGCCGGTTATGAAAACGGCTGCACCGCCCAGATTTTGGACGTGCTGAAAAAGCACCAGGCCCCGGCAGCCTTTTTCCTGGTGGGCAGTTACATTCGGGAACACAGCGATTTGGTGCAGCGGATGGCGGCGGAGGGGCATATTGTGGGCAACCACACGGACACGCACCCGGATATGTCCGCCATTGCGGAGCCGGAGGCATTTGCGGCGGAGCTGGCCGCGGTGGAGGCGGCTTATCAGGAGGCGGTGGGCGAGGAACTGCCCCGTTTTTATCGCCCGCCGCAAGGCAAGTACAGCGAGGCCAATTTGCAGCAAGCCAAGCAGCTGGGCTATCACACTATTTTTTGGAGCCTGGCCTACGTGGATTGGAACAACGACGACCAACCAAGCCAGGAGGAAGCCTTTGGCAAGCTGCTGCCGCGGGTGCACAACGGGGCGATTGTGCTGCTGCACAGCACCTCCGAAACCAACGCCAAAATTCTGGATGAGCTTTTGGGCGAGTGGGAGAAGCAGGGCTTTTGTTTTAAGCGGCTTGATGAACTGCCGGGTCTTAGTGGTTGAGGAATTTTGTTTCTGAAAATACAGCAAAATTTACCGAAAAAATATTGCAAATTTAATAAAGATGTGCTATAGTTATCGTTAGCAGGATATATTGTAAAATGTGTAGGAGGTGGTTTTTTGCAGCTCAAGGAGATGGACGCGGCCCAGCTGCGCAAGCTTCAGTCTGAACTGCAAAAGCAGTATCAGGAATGGCAGCAGAAGGGGCTGAACCTTAATATGTCGCGCGGCAAACCCTGCAAGGAGCAGCTGGATTTGTCTATGCCGATGTTGGATATTAAGGAAACGCAGGCTGCAGACGGTACGGATGCGCGTAACTATGGCGTGCTGGATGGGCTGCCGGAGGCCAAGGCTTTTATGGCCGATTTTATGGCAGTGCCGGAGGCGAATGTGATAGTCTTTGGTAATTCCAGCTTGAACATTATGTATGACACGGTTATGCGCGCTTATGTTTTTGGCGTTTTGCCAGGCAGCACGCCCTGGAAAGACCAGGGACAAATTAAGTTTTTGTGCCCGGTGCCCGGCTACGACCGGCATTTTGGCGTTACGGAGGCCTTTGGTTTTGAGCTGATTGAGGTGCCAATGACGGAAAACGGTCCGGATATGGACGTGGTGGAAGCTTTGGTGGCTGATGACGCGCAGATTAAGGGCATTTGGTGTGTGCCGAAATACTCCAATCCGCAGGGTTACACCTATAGCGACGAAACGGTGCGCCGGCTGGCGGCAATGCCCACGGCGGCAGCGGACTTTCGGGTGTTTTGGGACAACGCTTACTGTGTGCACCATTTGGATATGGCACACCCGGCGCAGCTGCTTGATTTTTTGGCTGAATGTGCTGCTGCTGGTCAGCCGGAGCGTCCATACATCTTTGGTTCCACGTCAAAAATTACTTTCCCAGGGGCGGGGTTGGCTGCCTTTGCCGGCGGCCCGGAAACTGTTAAATATGTTAAAAAGCTGATGGCCTCGCAGACGATTGGCCATGATAAGCTGAACCAGTTGCGGCATATCAAGTTTTTTGGCAATTTGGACGGTTTGCTGGCGCATATGGCAAAGCACGCAGCTATTTTGCAACCAAAATTTCAAATGGTTGCGGATACTCTGCAAAAGGAGTTGGGCGGCCTTGGCTGCGCCGACTGGACAACTCCCCAAGGCGGCTATTTTATGTCGTTTAATACCTGGCCAGGGTTGGCCAAAAAGGTGGTTGCCATGTGCAAGGAGGCCGGTGTGGAATTGACCGGCGCCGGCGCCACTTATCCTTATGGGGTGGATAAGGAGGACAAAAATATTCGTATTGCGCCCTCTATGCCCCCGCTTGCCGATTTGCAGCAGGCGGCGGAGCTGTTCTGCCTCTGCGTGAAGCTGGCCAGCGTAGAAAAATTGCTGGCGGAAACACGCTGAAAACAACTGGCCTGAAAGCGAGGCCTAAAAAAGGTTTTTCACCAAAATTAAAATTGATTTGGAGGAGATTAACAATGAAATTCGACATGAAGAAGTTTATGGCAGTTTTGGCTGCAATGATGATGGTTTTTGCTTTGGCTGCTTGCGGCGGCGACAAACAGCCTGCTCAGCAGGGCAACACCAACGACGGCCCCAGCGCTTTTGAGCTTTACACTCAGGCTGAGGAGAAAATGGCTGAGCTGACCGACGTTGAATACAATATGGATATTGCTATGAAGATGGCTGCCCAGGGCGAAAATATGGATATGAATATGGGCGGCACCTTGAAGCAGGTTAAGGTTGGCGAAAACGATTTCAATTTGCAGTTTAACATGAACATGGATATGTCCGCTATGGGCGCCGGCACCATGGATATGAATATGTACTACACCAACGGATATCTGTACTACGACATGGGCCAAATGGGCCAGATGAAGGTTGCTATGGATATGGCTACCGCTGAAGAGCAGATGAATGTGAACGGCATGGCTGAGCTGGACGAGAGCTGGGTTAAGGAATCCTCCGTTGACGGCCAGAACGTGCATATGGTACTGGACGGCACCAAGATGACCGGTTTGGTTGACGATTATGCCGGCAGCATGGCAGCTAGCTTGCAGGGTGGCGAGATCGCTATGGGTGACGTTACTGTTGATTTGGTTCTGGACGCTGAGGGTCTGCCGACCTCTTACAAGATGGTTATGCCGATGACTGTTACCACTCAGGGCGTTGAAGTGACTATGGATATGGATATGACTCTGGATGTTATCGCTACCGAGGGCGTTACCATTGACTTCCCCGAAGGTATGGACAGCTGGATGGAAGTAGACGCTAGTGCATTGCAGTAAGTGAGTGCTTGGCGATAAATACGTAAATAAAAAAACCTTCGGTGTGAAAGCCGGAGGTTTTTTTGTATACAACAAAGCCTGACGAATGCCGTCAGGCTTTTAAAATAGTTTTTATTTGATTATTTTCAACATAACGGAAATGTCCTCGGTTGCCATTGTGACCTTAGATTTTTCAATCAAAATGTTGCCGCCAGTCATTATATACGACGGCATTACTCTGATTCCCTGATAATAGATTTCGCTGCTTCGCAGCTTGTAGGTGGAAACGGCAGGAACCGCATTTTTCTTGGTGGCCTTTTTGGTAATCATATTGAAGGCTTTTTTGGCAACGTCGCCCATAAGCATAACAACCTTTAGGATGGGGAACAAAGAGATTTCCGCTTCCAAATAAGGCAGGCTGTTTTCAATATTGCTTTTGGCAATGGTAGATTCCGTTTTTGGGGTTTTCACGGCGTTTGTGATATAGATACCCGTTTGTAAAACGTCCTGGATGGAATTGATTGCGGCTCCTGCGCCCTGCAAAAGGGGAATAGTCGTTTTCAGATAATCCGCGTCCGAGTCGCCGTAAAAATCCTGCGCGGGGTCGGCGGGAACAACCTCGTTTATCATAATGGCCTTAATCGCAAGCGGGTCAACTTCAACATCGTTTAGATAGATACTATTGTTGATACCAAGCTTTGTTTCTAGTTCTTTTTTAATATTCATATTTTATGCCCCTCAAAAAAATCGCTGGTCAATTACTTTTGCCCGTTGCCGTTGCGGGAGTGAAAACGCAGGCCGCATTTGGCCTCCATTGCTTGGGCAAAGGAATAGGGGACGGGTTGCCTGGTTAGCAGGTAATAGCAGTTTTGGCCGTCCGGATGCGTCAGCAGCAGGCAGTCGTCCTCACAGTTGATATAGGCCTGAATTAGTTGGTTTGTCTGTTCGTTTGCGTTGGTAATCAATTCCAGCTGTTCGGAAAGCGGCGCAAAGGGCAGGGCAATTTGGCTTTGCAGGGTCGGCGGGCAGGGCAGGTCATTGCTGATATAAAACTGGTCCAGGTCGGCGGTCATTTTGGCATCGTCTAAGATGTAAGCGTCGTCAACCATTCTGCTCAAAGTGTGGCGCAGGATAAGAGCGTCCCAAAAGAAAGTGAACGGGGCGTAAGTGTTTTGGCGGACAGTTTCCGGAATAATTTCTGAGCGGTCGGCGTTTTCCTGCCAGAAAGCAAAATAGTCGGCGCAGGCCTCCTGCATACCCTCCACATCGCCGCGGTGGCGGCAGAGCTCAAAATCGTCCTCAAAGTTGCCGAAGAAGTCCTTGTCGTCATCTTCGTCCTCGTTCTCTGCCAGGTCGTCGCAAATCCATTCATAAACGGTGGCGTTGGGGTCGTCCCGGCGCAGGCCAAAGCCCAGGTTGTCGCTCAGGCCGTGCATTAGCAACAGATAATCGCCGTCCCAGCGCAGCAGCTCCAGCGCCCGGAAATAAAATTCATTTTGCAGGCAAAGGTAATCGCCCATTATCAGGTACAGCTCGCGAATAGGCGCGGGCAGCTGAAAGTTTAAGCGTTTTTCGGCGGCTTCAATGTCGGCCATTGTGTAGGGCTGCATTGCGCCGGTTTGCTCCCGCCGGACAAAGGGATTGAGTGCGGCCAGCTCCGCGCGGATAGAGTAGGGCTTCCTGAGCGCAAATTTTGGCGTGTTGGGCATAGAAAATATTCCTCCTTAAAATTGTTTTCTCTATTGTAAGCTATTCGCCGCTTTGCTGTCAAGCTTTAGCTTAGTTTTTGGAACAAAACGCTTTGCTCTTTCAAAGAAATTTTGCTCACTTGGTAGCCATAGGCCGTAAGTTCCTTTTTATAACGCAGAAAGGAGTGGTCGATCGGCAGTCCGGCAATAGCCTCAATTTCCGTAAAGCTCAACTGGCAGCTTTGGCCGCCGTTCTGTTGCAGATATTCCCACAATGGGGCGTATTTACTCATCAAATTTGGCTCCTTTATAAATATAAGGCCAGCGTCATTGCAGGCGCCGGCCTATTGCTAAATTAGTTGTTTTGTATCATTTCCAGAAAATATTTGTGCACGGAATCATTGCCGGTCAGCTCCGGGTGAAAAGCGGTCACCAGCTGTTTGCCCTCGCGGGCGGCCACAATTTTGCCGTTTACCTCGGCCAGCACCTCCACCTGCGGGCCAACCGCTTCAATGTAAGGCGCGCGGATAAAGGTCATCGGGATTTTTCCCAGGCCCTTAAAATCAGCTTCGATGTAAAAGCTGCCCAGCTGGCGGCCATAGGCGTTGCGTTTGGCGGTGATGTGCATGGTCGCCAAATGCAGGCGTTCGTCGTTGTTAAGCTGCTCTGCCAGCAGCAACAGACCGGCGCAGGTGCCGAAAACCGGCAGACCGCGCAAAATCTCCGCCTGTATCGGCTCAAACAGGCCTAAATCCCGCAGCAGCTTGCCCTGCACGGTGCTTTCGCCGCCGGGGATAATCAGCCCGTCCAGCCGC
This sequence comes from Bacillota bacterium, assembly GCA_021769035.1. Taxonomy (GTDB): domain Bacteria; phylum Bacillota; class Dehalobacteriia; order UBA4068; family UBA4997; genus Avidehalobacter. The sequence continues at coordinate 9,018 of JAETTP010000027.1, forward strand.
TTGCCGTCGGCCGGCATAGCCTGCTGCCAATCGGCCAGCTGACGGATTTCCACAAAATCCACGCCAAGGCGTTGCAGGGCCTGCTCGTGCTCAATAAAAGCCCCTTGCAGGGCCAAAATGCCCAGCCGCATTACTGACCTCTTTGGGCCATCAGCAGATTGATTTCCTGCTCGTTAATGCCCACCATAGCTTCGCCCAAATCTTCGGAAAGCTCCGCCAGCATTTTAGCGTCGGTGAAGTTGGTGACGGCTTTTACAATGGCAGCCGCCCGTTTTTCCGGATTGCCGGATTTGAAGATGCCGGAGCCTACGAACACGCCCTCCGCGCCCAGCTGCATCATCAGGGCTGCGTCGGCCGGGGTGGCCACGCCGCCGGCGGCAAAGTTCACCACGGGCAGCTTTTTGTTCTCGTGCACAAACTGCACCAGCTCGTAGGGCACTTGCAGCTGCTTGGCAGCCTCAAAAAGCTCGTCTTCGGCCATAGAGCCCAGACGGCGGATTTCCGACTGCATCAGGCGCATGTGGCGCACCGCCTGCACCACATCGCCGGTGCCGGGCTCGCCCTTGGTGCGGATCATAGCCGCGCCCTCGGCAATCCGGCGCAGGGCCTCGCCCAAATCCTTGGCGCCGCAGACAAAGGGCACGTCAAAGGCGGTTTTGTCGATATGATATTTATCGTCGGCCGGGGAGAGAACCTCGCTCTCGTCTATGTAGTCAATTTCAATAGCTTGCAGAATTTGGGCCTCCGCAAAATGGCCGATCCGGCATTTTGCCATCACCGGAATGGAAACGGCCTGCTGAATACCTTTAATCATTTTGGGGTCGCTCATCCGGGAAACCCCGCCTGCCGCCCGAATATCAGCCGGAATCCGCTCCAGCGCCATCACGGCGCAGGCGCCGGCGGCCTCGGCAATTTTGGCCTGCTCCGGCGTGGTTACGTCCATAATCACGCCGCCCTTTAACATCTGCGCCAGGTTTTTATTCAATTCCCATCTGTCGTTTAACATTAATTGTCAATCTCCTTTTTTATTTTCAAACTAATTTATAAACCTAGTAAACTGATATGGAATATTTTAACGCAACAAAAAGAAAAAGTCAAGAAAAAATTGCCGTGCCATCGGCTTTGAAGCCTGGTTGTTGTGGTCAGTTACGCCGCTTGCAGCTCGGCCCCGGTGAACCTGCGGCACCCAGATGACACCGCTTAGTGCTGCTGCCTTCCGGCCCTGACACGGTTCACGGCTATCTGCTGCGCAGGGCCAGGGCGTCAACGCTGTTCACTGCGTAACTGGCCACAACAAGCCTGCCTCTCGGCCGAACATCTGCCCCTCTAAAGAGGACTGAGGGCGCAAAGCACGACAAAGGTTAAAACTGAAAAAATGTAGAAAGAAAGGATAAATCATTTAGCTCAGCCAACGTCTTATGACTGAGTAACTTATATTGTATAAGAAAAAAGCTGATTTGTCAAGCGGTAGCCTAATTAAAAATCAGCTTTTTTTAATTTTTAGGCTTATTTTTTCAGGCTAACTAGTTGCTGCCGCGGTTTGAGAAAGCTAAGCTTGGTTTCCGAGATAATGATTGCCAGAAAAATCAGACCGAAGCCGCAGAACATACGCAGGGTGATGGCTTCGTGGTAAAAAATAATGGAAAAGATAACGCCAAAGACCGATTCCAGCGAGAGCAGAATGGCGGCTGTGGCTGGCTCCGTATATTTTTGGCCGTAGCTTTGAAAGGTTAAAGCTACCGCCGAACAGAGAATGGTTAGATACAGCAGGGCGCTGATGTTGGCCGCCGTCAGCTCCGGCACGGGCTGCTTCATTACGAACAGCTGCAAGGCCCAGTTGATCAGGCCGCAGGTGAAAAATTGCAGCGTGGTCAGCAGCATAGGGTTGTGGCCGCGGGTGAATTTGGCCAGCGCCACAATGTGCGCAGCGTAAAACAGCGCGCCAACCAGCGTCAGAATATCGCCGGGGCGGATTGCAAAGCCGCTGGTTATCGCCACCAGACCAATGCCAATCAGGCAGAGCAGGGCGGCGCTGATGTTGTAGCGGTCGGGGCGCAGCTTGTCCACCGCCCAGTACAAAAACGGCACGATGGCGCAGTAGGTGGCGGTGAGGAAAGCGTTTTTGCCGGGCGTGGTGTCGGTTAGGCCCAGGGTTTGGGTGTAGTAGGCCCCAAACAGCAGAAGGCCCAGCAGCAGGCCGCGCCGCAGATAGGAGAGGTTGAACTCCCGCCACATTTGGTAAAACACGGCGCTCAGCAGCAGGGCGGCAAAGAAAAAGCGGAAGCCCAGCAAAAATTCGGTTGGAATAGTGTCCAGCGTGTTTTTCAGCACCACAAAGGAGCTGCCCCAGATGATGGTGGCCAGCAAAATCAGGATTTTGCCCAAGGTGGCCGGGCGGGCTTTCAGCCAGCCGCAGATGTGATTGACAAAATCAATAATGCCCACTTAAAATTCACCTCATTAAATATACGATATTAAATGCGCTGGATTAAGGCGCGATAATATGAATTATTAATTGGATTAAGAGTTGGCGGCCCGCTTCAGCTGCTTCATACGTTGCGCGTGGTCCAGCGTTTTTTTGCGGATACGGATATTCTGCGGGGTAATCTCCAGCAGGTCGTCCTCCTGGATAAACTCCAGGCATTGCTCCAGGCTCATGCTCACCGGCGGGGAAAGGCGCAGCGCCTCGTCGGAGCCGGCGGCACGGGTGTTGGTGGCCTGCTTCTTTTTGCAGACGTTCACCACCAAATCCTCGGTGCGCGGGGAGGAGCCCACCACCATACCGCCGTACACCTGCACGCCGGGGCCTATGAATAGTGTGCCGCGTTCCTGCGCGTTATATAAGCCGTAGGTGATAGATTCGCCGCGTTCAAAGGCAATCAGGCAGCCGGTGGAGCGTTTCACAATCTCGCCTTTCAGGGGGCCGTAGCCGTAGAACAGATAGTTCATAATGCCCTCGCCCTTGGTGTCGGTTAAAAATTCGTCGCGATAGCCGAAAAGCCCGCGGGTGGGAATGATATAAACCAACTTTTGGCGGTTGCCGGCTTTTTCCATTGATTGCAGCTCCGCCTTGCGATTGCCCATTTTCTCCATAACCGCGCCCATTGATTTTTCCGGCACGTCGATGGTCAGCTCCTCGTAGGGCTCCTGTTTTTGGCCGTCGATTTCCTTAATCAGGGCGCGCGGGGTGCTCACCTGAAACTCGTAGCCCTCGCGGCGCATAGTTTCAATCAGAATGGAAAGGTGCATTTCACCGCGGCCCAGCACCAGGAAGGAATCGCTGTTGTCGGTGTCCTGCACGCGCAGGGAAACGTCCTTGAGGGTTTCGCGATAGAGCCGGTCGCGCAGCTGGCGGGAGGTGACAAATTTGCCCTCCTGGCCGGCAAAGGGGCTGTCGTTGACGGAAAAGGTCATCTCCACGGTGGGTTCGGAAATTTTCACAAAGGGAATCGGCTCCGGCGTGGCCGGGTCGCAAACGGTGTTGCCGATGGTGACGTTTTCAATGCCGGAAAAGGCCACGATGTCGCCCACGCAGGCCTGCTCCACTGGGTTGCGTTTCAGGCCGTCGAATTGGTAGATAGCCGTCACCTTGGCTTTTTGGCTGAGGCTGGCGTCGTGGTAATCGCACAGGCTGATTTCCTGGTTTTGGCTGATTTTGCCGCGCTCAATCCGGCCGATAGCAATGCGCCCCACATATTCATTATAATCAATGGAAGAAACCAGCACCTGCAAGGGGCCGTTTTCGTCGCCGCTGGGGGCGGGGATATAATCCAGAATAGTGTCGAAAAGGGGCTTCATATCTGCCGCCATTTGGTCCGGTTCCCGGCCGGCAATGCCGGTGCGGGCAGAGCAGAAGATGAACGGGCTGTCCATCTGTTCGTCGCTGGCGTCTAACTCCATAAAAAGCTCCAACACCTCGTCCACAATCTCGTTGGGGCGGGCGTCCGGCCGGTCTACCTTGTTGATGGCCACAATCACGCGCAGGTTCAGCTCCAGCGCTTTTTGCAGCACAAAGCGGGTTTGCGGCATGGGGCCCTCAAAGGCGTCCACCAGCAGCAGCACGCCGTTTACCATCTTCAGCACGCGCTCCACCTCGCCGCCAAAATCGGCGTGGCCGGGAGTGTCCACAATATTAATCTTCACGCCGTTGTAAATGGCGCTGGTGTTTTTGGCCAAAATGGTGATGCCGCGCTCTCTCTCCAAATCATTAGAATCCATAACCCGGTCCTGCACGGTCTGGTTGGCCCGGAAGGTGTCGCCCTGCCGCAGCAGCTGGTCCACCAGCGTGGTTTTGCCGTGGTCAACGTGGGCGATGATAGCGATGTTGCGTAAGTCTTCTCGCTGCATTTGTTTAGTGCCTCCAAAATTTTGTTAAAGTTTTTTTTGTGATAACTTATCTATTATAAATTATTTGGGGGCCGCTTGTAAAGGGCTTGAGCCAATTTTTTTTGTTTTTTTGGCGGCTGGTGCATATTTACACTGCAAAGTTGCATTAATATTAGTCACCGGCCTCGGCTCCGGCGGACATGTTTTTCTGAGAAGAACATTGTTAGGCCGCTCAAACACGCGGTTTCCAAAAAATGTTTTGTATACAATGCAAAAAAATCTTGACTGTTGGCGTAAATTATTATACAATTATTCTCATCTTTTTGGATATATTTTAAGTTTTGTTATTAAGGAGTGACTTTTATGCAGAGAGAGGGGCAGGTTAGAATCCCGGCCGGCTGCGCCATATCTTCCATTTTTTCGCGCAGCGGCAAACGGATTGACGGCAGCAAGATTGTGAAATCAATCGAGATTATGCACGACCGCAGCAACGGCCTGGGCGGCGGTTTTGCCGGCTACGGTATCTATCCGGAATACAAAAATGCCTATGCTTTTCACGTTTTTTATGAGAATATTGAGGCCAAAAACGCCTGCGAGGATTTTTTGGACCATCATTTTGATATTATCAACCTTTCCAAAATTCCCATTCGTAAAAATCCGCGGATTACCAACGAGCCGCTGATTTGGCGCTACTTTGTCAATCCTTTCCCCACCAAGCTGGCGGACAGCCAGCTAGACGAACAGGAATATGTTTTCCGCAGCGTGGTGCGGGTGAACGACCAAATGCCCGGCGCTTACATTTTCAGCTGCGGCAAAAATATGGGCGTTTTTAAGGCCTGCGGCTACCCGGAGGACGTGGGCGATTTCTATCGCCTGGAGGAATACGAGGGCTACTCCTGGACGGCCCACGGCCGGTATCCCACCAACACGCCCGGCTGGTGGGGCGGCGCGCACCCCTTTGCCCTGCTGGACAAAACCATTGTCCACAACGGCGAAATTTCCTCCTACGACGCGAACCGCCGTTTTATTGAGATGTATGGTTATCGCTGCAATCTGCTGACGGACACGGAGGTTATCACCTACATAGTTGATTATCTGGTGCGCAAGCAGGGGCTGACCCTAACGGAAATGGCCAACGTTATCGCTGCGCCGTTTTGGTCCACCATCAGCCGCAAGCCGGAGGCGGAAAAAGAACGCCTGACCTTTTTGCGCAACGCCTTTTCCAGCCTGCTGATTACCGGGCCTTTCTCCATTCTGCTGGGCTTTGAGGGCGGCCTGCTGGCCCTGAACGACCGCCTGAAGCTGCGCTCCATGGTGGTGGGCGAAAAGGACGATATGGTCTACATCGCCAGCGAGGAAGCCGCTATTCGGGTGATTGAACCCCACGTGGAAAAGGTTTGGTCGCCTCGCGGCGGCGAGCCGGTTATCGTAACTTTGGATAAAAGCGTGAATATATAAGAGGAGTGGAGATAATGGCTGTAGATTTTTTCTATCCTGAATATGAAATAGTGCGCGACCCCAACCGCTGTATCGGCTGCCGGGTTTGCGAGCGGCAATGCGCCAACAAGGTGCACGCCTATGACGAAGCCACTCAGAAGATGTACTGTGATGACTCCAAATGCGTAAACTGCCACCGCTGCGTTTCTCTGTGCCCCACCCGGGCTTTGAAGATTGTGAAAAGCGGCAACACTTTCAAAACCAATTCCAACTGGACCAACGATTATATGAAAGAAATTTATCGCCAGGCCAATTCCGGCGGCGTTCTGCTTTCCTCTATGGGCAACCCGGCTGATTTTCCGGTTTACTGGGATAAGATTTTGATTAACGCCTCTCAGGTGACCAACCCCTCCATTGACCCCTTGCGGGAGCCGATGGAAACCCGCACCTTTTTGGGCAAAAAGCCCGACCATATTGAGCGCGACAGCGAGGGCCATCTGCTGACCAAAATGGAGCCTAATCTGGAGCTGGCTCTGCCGGTGCTGTTCGGCGGCATGTCCTACGGCGCGATTAGCTACAACGCCCACGCCAGCCTGGCCCAGGCGGCCAAGGCTATGGGCACCTTCTATAACACCGGCGAGGGCGGCCTGCATAAGGATTTTTACAAGTATGGCCCCAACACCATTGTGCAGGTGGCTTCCGGCCGCTTTGGCGTTTACAAGGATTATTTAAACGCTGGCGCGGCGATTGAAATTAAAATCGGCCAGGGCGCTAAGCCTGGCATTGGCGGGCACCTGCCGGGCCTGAAGATTGTGGGCGATATTTCGCAAACCCGGATGATTCCCCAGGGCACCGACGCGATTTCTCCCGCGCCGCACCATGATATTTACTCCATTGAGGATTTGCACCAGCTGGTGTACTCCCTGAAAGAGGCCACCGATTATAAAAAGCCGATTATCGTGAAGATTGCGGCGGTGCACAACGTGGCGGCGATTGCCAGCGGCGTAGCCCGCAGCGGCGCGGATATTATCGCTATCGACGGCTTCCGCGGTGGCACCGGCGCGGCCCCCACCCGAATTCGTGATAATGTGGGAATCCCGATTGAGCTGGCTTTGGCCTCGGTGGACCAACGCCTGCGCGAGGAGGGTATCCGTGGCAACATATCTATTATCTGCGGCGGTTCAATCCGCAACAGCACCGACGTGGTGAAAGCAATCGCCCTGGGCGCGGACGCGGTTTACATCGCCACCGCCGCCCTGCTGGCCCTGGGCTGCCACCTCTGCCGCAGCTGCCACACCGGCAACTGCAACTGGGGAATTGCTACCCAAAAGCCGGAGCTGGTGAAGCGGCTGAATCCCGAAATCGGCACCCAACGCCTGATTAATCTATTGCAGGCCTGGGAGCACGAAATCACGGAGATTATGGGCGGCATGGGCATTAACTCCATCGAGGCCCTGCGCGGCAACCGCTTAATGTTGCGCGGCATTGGCCTGACAGAAAAAGAGCTGGAAATTTTGGGCATTAAACACGCCGGCGAGTAGGCGAGTAAGGAGGCAACCAGTATGAAAAGAGTATATGTGCAGGAGCAGTGGTGTTTGGCCTGCCACCTTTGCGAGTTTGCTTGCGCCTTTGCCAATTCCGGCCAGGAGCAGCCGGGCGACGGCGCGTTGGCAATGAGCAGGGCCTTGCAGGGCCAGGCGGCCAGCATTAACCCGCGTATTAAAATAGAAGAAAAAGAAAATATCAGCTTTGCCGTTTCCTGTCGGCATTGCGAGGACCCAATTTGTCGTAAAAGCTGCATTGCCGGCGCGATTTCCATTGTGGACGGCGTGGTGCATATTGACCAGGACAAGTGCGTGGGCTGCCAAACCTGCGTGTTGGTTTGCCCCTACGGCGCGGTTATGCCGGCGGACGACGGCCACGTTATGCAGAAGTGCGAGCTTTGCACCAGCCGGGCCAACGGCAATACTCCGGCCTGCGTGGCGGCCTGCCCCAACCGGGCGATTGTTTTTGAGGAGAGGTGAGGGCTATGAGCAAGGATAACAAAAAAACGGCCGATTTGGCGGCCAAATACGTGATTATCGGCAATTCTGCCGGAGCCATTGGCTGTGTGGAGGGTATCCGGCGGGTGGATCAGCAGGCGGGAATTTTGTTGCTGGCCGACGAGCCTTATCACACCTATTCCCGGCCGTTGATTTCCTATCTGCTGCTGGGCCGCACCGACAAGCAGCACATGCTGTATCGGCCGGCGGATTTTTACGAGCAAAACGGGGTGCAGGCCCTGCTGGGGCCGGAGGCCAAGGTGGAGGAGATTGACGCGGCGGCCAAGCGGCTGCGCCTGGCGGACGGGCGTAGCGTGGCCTATGAAAAGCTGCTGGCGGCCACCGGCAGCCTGCCTTTTGTGCCGCCCACCAAGGGGCTGGACACGGTGAAAAACTGTTTCACCTTTATGTCCCTGGCGGACGCGGAGGCTTTGCAGGCGGCTATCACGCCGCAAAGCCGGGTGCTGGTGGTGGGCGCGGGCCTGATTGGCCTGAAATGCGTGGAGGGCATTGCCGAGAGCGTTAAAGAGGTTTGCGTGGTGGATTTGGCCGACCGGGTGCTGAGCAGCATTTTAAACGCCGAAGCCGCCGCGGTTATGCAGCGTTATCTGGAGGGCCGCGGCATTAAGTTCATTATGGGCGATTGTGTGGCGGAGTTTAAGGAAAATGTGGCGGTGCTGCAAAATTCCGGCCGGCAGTTGGAGTTTGACCTGCTGGTGATGGCTGTGGGAGTGCGGCCCAATATTGGTTTATTGTCAGAGGCCGGCGCTGAGTGCGACCGCGGCGTGCTGGTGGACGCGCATTGCCAGACCAATCTGCCGGACGTTTGGGCCGCCGGCGACTGCACCCAGGGCTTCGACGTGGTGAGCGGGGAGCGGCGCATTCTGGCCCTGCTGCCCAACGCCTATATGCAGGGCGATTGCGCCGGGGCCAATATGGCGGGCCAGCCAGAGGAATTTAACACCGGTATGGCGATGAACTCGATTGGCTTTTGGGATAAGCATATTATGTCCGCCGGGGTTTACGAGGGAGAGGCTTTGGTTTCCACCTCGGCCGACGGCGAAAATTATAAATGTCTGTTTGTGAAGGAAAACCGTTTGGTTGGTTATATCCTGGTGGGCGACGTGGCGCGGGCCGGCATTTACACCGCCTTAATCCGGGAGCGGCGGGAGCTGGCCGAGGTGGATTGGCCGCTTTTGCAGGATAGGCCGCAGCTGATGGCCCTGAGCCTGGCGCAACGCCGGCAGCAGTTAGGAGGAATTGAAGCATGAATATTAATGCCAGAGGTTTGCATTTTAAGGACCTAAACGCCCAAATCCGGGCGGCTCAGGCCCGCGATATTGTGGTGGACAACTGCCTGGGCCAGCGTTATATCGGCAGCGGGCTGACCGGCAAAAACGTGGTGATTAACGGCCTACCGGGCAACGCCCTGGGCGCGTATCTGGACGGCTCCACCATCACGGTTTACGGCAACACCCAGGAGGCCACCGGCGACACGATGAACGAGGGGGAAATTGTCATCTTTGGCAACGCCGGCGACGCCACCGGCTACGCTATGCGCGGCGGCCGCATTTACGTGCAGGGCGATTCCGGCTATCGCACTGGTATCCATATGAAGGAATATCAGGATAAAATCCCGGTGGTGGTGATTGGCGGCCGGGTGGGCAGCTTTTTGGGCGAGTATCAGGCCGGCGGCGTGATTGTGGTGCTGGGTATCGGCCAGGGCGGCCAACTGCCGGTGGGCTACTTCACCGGCACCGGCATGCACGGCGGCAAAATTCTGCTACGTTCCGATTTTGAGCCGGAGGGCCTGCCGCCTCAGGTAATCTGCCGCGAGGCCACGCCGGAGGATAAGCAGGCGGTGCTGGAATTTGTCCAGGGCTACTGCCAACATTTTGGCGGCGAGGCAGACCAGCTGCTGAATCAGAAGTTTTTCGTGCTGCTGCCCAACACCAAAAACCCTTACAAGCAGCTTTATGTGAATAATTAAAACGGGCGGTGAGTGAATGCTACGCACAGTGGAAGAAGCTTTGCAGTTTGTGGAGGAAAACGACGTTAAGTTTATCCGCCTGACCTTTTGCGACATTTTTGGCAGGCAGAAGAATATTTGCATAATGCCCAATGAGCTGCCGCGGGCCCTGCGGGACGGCATACCCTTTGAGGCCTCGGCGGTGGAGGGTTTTATGAGCGAGGAAGCCGGCCAGGAGAGCTCCGCGGAGCTGCTGCTGTTTCCGGACCCCTCCACGCTGGCCTTTTTGCCCTGGCGGCCGGCCACCGGGCGCGTGGTGCGCGTTTTTTGCGATATATGCCACCCGGACGGCCAGCCCTTTTTGGGCGACGGCCGCTTTATGCTGCGCCAAGCGGTGCGCCGGCTGGAGCGGGCCAATTTAAGCTGCCGCCTGGGCACGGAATGTGAGTTTTATCTGCTGGAGTTAAACGAGGATGGCACTATCTCCAAACGTCCGCAGGACAAGGCCGGTTATCTGGACGTGGCCCCGCTGGACAAGGGCGAGGACGTGCGCCGGCAGATTTGTCTCTATCTGGAGGAGATGGGCATTCAGCCGCAGAACTCCCACCATGAGCGCGGCCCCGGCCAGAATGAAATTGACTTTAAGGCCAGCGAGCCCTTGCAGGCGGCTGATGATTTGGTCAGCTTCAAAACCGTGGTGAAAACCGTGGCCAATTACAACGGGCTCTATGCCTCTATGCTGCCCAAGCCGTTTGCCGGCCAGTATGGCTGCGGCCTGCACGTGCATTTTTCTCTCTATCAGAACGGAGAGAATATTTTCAACTCGCTGACCGAGGGGCCGGGCCGGCATTTTATTGCCGGTATTCTGCGGCGGATTAGTGAAGTGACCCTGTTTTTGAACAGCCTGACTAATTCCTACGCCCGTTTTGGCAGCTTTGAGGCCCCGGCCTACATCACCTGGTCGGATAAAAGCCGTTTTCAGCTGATTAGCTTTCCGGTGGCCGCGCCCGGCTCCGTGCATATGGAGCTGCGTTCGCCGGACGCTTGCCTCAATCCGTATCTGGCCTTTGCCCTGCTGTTGAACGCCGGGCTGGAGGGCGTGGAGCAACAGCTGCCGCTGGGGCCGCCGCAGCACGCGGATTTACGGCCGGGGGAGGCCGCCCTGGCCCGCTTGCCCTACGATTTGGGCGAGGCTATGGCCGCGGCCGCGGCAAGCGATTTTGTGCGCAATATCATCACACCAGGCATTTTACGCCAGTTTTTGGCCGCCAAGCAGGCGGAATGGCAGTTCTATCAGCAAAGCCAGGATAAACAGGCGGCTGAGGAGGAGCTTTATTTCGGCGTATATTAAAAAATCGGCGAGAGAATGGGGGTGGCTGGCCTGAACGTTGTTATGCCGGAATCGGTGCTGCTGGTATCCTCGGCCAAGGGCCAGCAAGCCCTGGGGCAGCTGCTGCAAAGCGTGGCGCAGCCCAAGCCCCAGATTAGCAATGCGGAGGGCGGGGCGGAGGCCAGGCGTTTTTTGCTGGCGCAGGATTGGGACACGGTGATTATCAATGCGCCTCTGCTGGACGAGAACGGGCCGGATTTGGCTTTGCTGGCGGCGCGCCAATGCCAGGCCAGCGTGCTTTTGTTGCTGAAAGCGGAGGCTTTGGGGTGGCAGACGCGGCTGGAGGCGGAGGGCGTGCTGGTTTTGCCCAAGCCGTTAAATCGGGCGACCTTGGAGCAAACGTTGGCAATGCTACGGGTGGTGAATCTGCGGCAGCGGCAGCTGCTGGCGGAAAACCGCCGCTTGCGCCAAAAACTGGAGGAGGAGCGGTTGATTGGCCGGGCTAAATGCCTGTTGGCCGTCAACTGCCGGCTTGACGAGGCGGCGGCCCACGCCTGGTTGGAGCGCACCGCGATGAATCGGCGCGAAACTAAGCGCGAAGTGGCGGAGGCCGTGATTCGTAAATATAATCAGAATAATTGACGCTGACGGCGGGTTATTTGGTTGTTTTTTTGCAAAATCTGCAAAAAAAATGAACCGAATGGCTCGCCGTTCTCTCTTATATATAGGTGCACCAAACAGAGCAGGAGATTGTTTAATTTATCGCGAAATTTATGCCGATTTGAGGGCGGAATGATGATGTTCCTATAAAATGTTTGGTTAAAATAGGTTTACCTTGTTAAGTGGCGGTGAGATAAATGGAGGAAGCCCAAATTGCAGCCAGAAGCGACGCTGAATTGGTGCGGCTGTTTCAGCAGGGCCAGGAATCGGCCTTTGAGGAGCTTTTTCAGCGTTACAAGCAGGCGGCTATGCGCTCGGCCTTTTTGCTGACAGGCAACCATTTTGACGCAGAAAATGTGTTGCAGGAGGCCTTTATTAAGTGCTACCAAAAATTGGCGGGCCTTCGGGAGCCGGAGCGTTTTAAGGCCTGGTTTTGGCGGATTTTAACCCGCACCGCTTGGGCCTACTGCAAAAAGCGGGACCGGGAAACGCCAACCGCCGCTCTTTGGGAGGAATATTCCGCCGGCCTGCCTGATGAGGGGCAGGGCAAATCGGCCTTGGAGCATTTGACTGCAAGCGAGGAGCAGCAAATGCTGCGGGCAGCCATTAAGCGGCTGCCCCTGAAACAGAAAACGGTGATTGTTTTATATTATTACGAGGAGCTGAGCGTGCAGGAGATTGCCCAGGCGACGGGGACGCTCTGCGGCACGGTGAAAAGCCGCTTGTTCACGGCCCGGCGCAATTTGGCTCAGCTTTTGGAGGAAAAGGAGGCGGCACAAAATGGAGCGGTGCAGAACGCTGGCTGACGATAATTTGGCGCAGGAAATTAAAGCGGCTTTGCAGGCGGAGGCGGCGGACGTGGAGGTTTCTGCGGCGGCGGAAGCGGCCCTGCTGGCGGAGCTGGCCCAAAGGCGGGCGGTCAAAAGCCCGGCGGCTAAAATGCCGCTGAGCCGGCGTTGGCCGGTGCGGCGGTTTTTGCTCAGCTTTTGCCTGATCTTTTGTTTAAGCTGCGTGGGCGTTTTTGCCGCGCAAACCGGCAGCGGCCGGGGCTGGGTTTCCGGCGGGCCAAATTATGAAGTGAACAGCTTTGCTAAAATGCCGGGGCTGGTGGAGCGGCTGAGCTTTGAGCCGCGTTATCCGCAAAGCTTTACCAATGGCTACAGCTTTACGGACGCGCACGTTTCCGGAGTGCAGGGGTTGGACGAACAGGGCCGGCGAATGAGCCACGTTTACTTGGAGCTTTACGTGAATTATCGCAATCCAGCCGGCGGCGAGGATTTGACACTGAATGTGGATAACATTCCTAACGGATTCGGCGGCCAGGTGCTGCAAACCAGGCAGGTGGGCAATGTGGAGCTGCAATATGAGGAGCAGCCTTACAAGTTTGTGCCGCCGGATTACGTGCTGACTGACGCGGATTGGGCGGCCTTGGCCGACGGCAGCCTGGAAATATCCGTGGGCAGCGACGCGGTGGAGAATAATCTGCTTAAAAGCGTGGTTTGGGTGCAGGACGGGGTGAAGTATCATCTGTTCGGTTTCGACTTGAGCCTCTCCGGCGAGGAGCTGTTGGCTATGGCGGCGGAAATTGCCGCGCTTGAGCTGTAAAAGCCCTGTTAATAAATCTTCAGAAAAAATTAATAAATGTTTAAAAGAAAATCATAAAATGAACCGCCTCAATTCTGTATAATAAACTCGAAAGGGGTTGGGGCGGTTTTTGCAACCCAAAATTAGCGAAAAAGAGAGGAAGTGTTGTGTTAATGCGAAAATATGCTCAAAAAGTGCTGGCAGCGTTTTTGGCGGTCCTGCTGCTGTGCGGCCTGTGCGCCTGCGCGGACAAGCCCAAAGCCATCACGGAGTTTAACCAACTGGCGGAGTTGGCCGCCGGGCTAGATTTTGCCCCCAAATATCTGCAAAGCTTTGCCAACGGCTTTCAGTTTACATCTGCCGAGCTGATTGAATACGACGGAGCGGAAAGTCTGGCGCTTGGCTATCGGGAGCCGCAAAGCGGTGAAGAAATCAGCCTCTATATGCAGGGCAAGCCCAATGCGGAGGAGGCTTTGCCGCCTGATGCACAGGAGCAGCAGGTGGGCGAAATTTTGTTGACCTATTACAGCCGGACGCACAAATTTGTGCCTACGGATTACGAGCCGACGGCGGCGGACGAGGCGGCTGTGGAGGCTGGCTCCCTGCTGATTTCCTTTGGCAGCAGCGAGGTTGAGGAGCAGCTGAGCAGCAGCGTTAGCTGGCAGGCGGACGGGGTTTACTATCAGCTGACGGGAATGGATTTGAGCCTGTCCGCCGAGGAAATGCTGACAATGGCAACGGAAATTATCGAAAATTAAGCAAATAAGATTAAGAAAAGGAAGTGTATAGTAATGGAAAAAGTGGAGAGAATGCAAAGCCTGGCGGCCTTTGGGCCCCGGCAGCAGGAGAGCCAGACCCCTGTGGAGCATAGCAAGGCGGAGCCGGAAGTTTTTGATTACAACAATGTGAATTATCAGGATTTTTGGCAGCAGACCGACCGGCGTTACGAGGACGCGGCGGAGCGGATTGCGCTGCGCCGGCTGACCAAAACAATGCAGGGCAGTTGCCTGGAGATTGGCTGCGGTTTTGGCCGGCTGGTGGACGAATATGCGCCGCGTTGCAGCGAGGTGCTGCTGACGGACTGCACCGCCCATTTGATTGAAGCGGCCCGGCAGCGGGCGGCCAGTCTGGGGCTTGCCAATGTGGAATGTCGGCAGCTGGATTTATACAAGCTGGAGGAGTGTGGCCGCCGCTTTGACAACGCCCTCTGCGTGCGGGTTATGCACCACGTGGAGGACGTGCCGGCCTTTTTCCGGCAGGTTAATCAGGCCTTGGCGCCGGGCGGCCAGTTTGTGTTTGAGTATGCCAACAAGCGCAATTTGCTGGAGATTGGCCGTTGGCTGTTGCGCCGGCCAAATGTGCAGCCGTTTGGCTATCAGCCCAGCCGTCGGGGCAGCGGCGTGTTTTACAATTTTAACCCGGCGTATATCCGGGACGAGCTGCGCCGGGCCGGCTTTGAGCCTGAGGAGGTGCTGGCGGTTTCCCTGTTCCGCAGTCAGGCTTTGAAGCGAGTGTTTGGCTGGCGGCTGCTGGCCGGAGTGGAGCGCCTGCTGCAAAAGCCTCTGGCCTGGTTGCGCCCCGGCCCTAGCGTGTTTGTGCGGGCCCGCAAGGTGAGCCGCCCGGAAAGCGATTAGGCTTGCAGTAATATTCAACCCCTCTGCTTTGTGATAGGCAGAGGGGTTTTTTGTGAACACTTAGCGATTGGCAAGCCTGAAAGGCGCAGACAGAGCTTAGTGAGAACAAATCCATTTGGCGTAAGACAAATGGAATCCTTAATGAACACTTAGCGATTGATTTTAGGCCAACGGAATTCTTACCCTTTACTGGCAACGCAGTTTTTTAAACGCTGGTAAACGGCCAACCCGTCTTTGCGGCCGAAGCAGTGCAGGGTGTTGAGATAAATCACCTTGGCGGTTTTGCCGTTTTGCAAAATCTGCTCCATTTCCTCAGTGCGGTCGCTGAATTCCGTATCATTAAAGGTTTCCTGAAGCAGCTGGCGCAGTTTTTGGGTTTCCTTGTAGGCATTGAAAAACTTACCAATATCCGTGCTGAGCAGGTGATCGCGGATTAATTCGGTTCGCTCTGTGTGTTCGTTAGCCCGGAGGATGCCCAGTTCAATGCTCTCGCTTAAAAAGACGCGGCGTTGCGGTTTGGCACAGCATTGCCAGTAATCGCGCACGGCCTGAAAGCCGGCGTCTTTGCTGATGATGACGGCGCTTTTGTTTTCCGGGTTGCCAAAAACCTCGCCCAATTTGGTGGCCAGGTAAAAATCCAGCCCGTTCTTCTGGGAATTGACCAGCTTGTAGGCATCAAAAACGCAGCCGGAATTTTGAATATCCAGTAAAAAATGTTTCTCCATATTATGCGCGTTTTTGCTAAAAAAAACAATCAAGGTGTCTGATGGCAGCAAATATTGAGTGCCTCGCATGCCGGCATTGTTTACGTTTTCATAATCAATTAAAAATATCATAGCCTTAACCTCGCATTACAAAAGTAACTAAAAAATATTCGCTGCTTTTTTGCGTAATCCTGTTTGCTTAGGCAATTTTGTTGAGCCAAAAACTGCTTTGCGGACAAAAAATTTGTAAAAATAAGTGAAATTTGCTTTTAGTTGTGATATAATTATAATAATAATTAAAAATACGGTTGACTGGCAGGCGTGAGAGGTGAAACGGTATGTTTGGCATGTTTAAGAAAATACCCGCTTTGGTTTTGGGCGCTGGGTTAATTTGTGAGTGTAGCCAGAACGATGATTTTGGTTATCTTTGGTTTGGCAGCCTAAATAACGCGGACAGACAGCCGATTTTGTGGCGGGTTTTGGCTTTGAATGGCAATGGTGGTACATATATAAATGATCTTGGCGAGCCTTGTGAGAGGCCCTTATTTCTGCTGGCGGATGAGCCGCTGGGCACTCACCCGCTTAGTGGTGAAATCCGCCTGAATGAGCAAATCAACTTTTATTTGGACGATACGGCCAAGCAGCAGCCAACCAGGCCAGCGGCGGTTTGGCAGAACAGCGACGCGCGTAAATGGTGCCAGCATTTTGCCACCGCCTGCCTGACAGAGCCGGAACTGGCGGCTGTTTTGGCCACCAGTAAAAGTGATGGGGAATATCGCGCTAAAAGGGACGTGTACAACTCGGAGTTGCCGCCGGTGCCGGCGGCGCCGGAAATTCTGCGCGGGGATAAACTGTTTTTTTTATCCGATGAGGAGGCGGAAAATCCGGCCTATGGTTTTCAGGCCAAAAGACGTAATGCGGTGGAGCAGGAATGGTGGACGCGTTCCTTTGAGGGCTTTTTTGAACCGATTGGTTGCATTGAGGTGGGGGTTGTGCAAACGGAGTTTGGCGGCCTGCTGCGGGCGCCGGCTGGCCCGGATAGTGCGCTGGGCGCTCGGCCGGCCTTAAACCTGAACCAACCCCAAATTTTGTTTACCTCAATAGGCGTAACTGGTAAGGTGCGCCGTTTACCTAGTGGGCCTGCGCATCTGGCCCTGGTGGAAAAGCTGACGCCGCAGAAGCTGGAACCATGGAAGTTGACCCTGCTGGATGCGGAACGGGATAAGTTTGTCATAGGAACCGTGCGCTTGGAGGAACGGGTGTTGACAATTCCTTATCGCAATGCGGTGATTTATCATCCAACGAGCGCGCCAAATGAGCGTATTTCTGCGATTGTTACGGATAGGAGCGGCACGGACATTAAATATTATGGTAATATTGCGTTGCCACTGCATGCCAGGGGTGAAGCACAACTGGATATGACGGCGATTGATTGGGCGGCGGAAGATAGGTTGTTTATATTTTCTGAGCAGTGCAATGGCTACCGGCGGACGGATTTTGCCAGCCCTTTGCAGGAAGTGGCCTTGACCAAAGGAGCCAGAGGGCGTTAGCGGAGAAGGTGAGCCATTCCCCAAAAAACGGACAGAAAAGTGAGTGAAAAAACGGAATAAAAATAAACCAAAGATGTCAAAAGTATATTAAGCGATGTAAGAATTTTGTAGTTTTTTATCAAAAGCGTTTGGCGATAGTCAACCTAAAGCAGAATTAGGATGAATATTGTTGTAGAAAGCTTCAATATAAGCAAAAATATCTAATTTAGCCTCATCTCTTGAGTGATAATGCTTAAGATGAACAAGCTCGCATTTAAGGCAACTGAAAAAGTTTTCGGCAACTGCATTATCATAAGG
>JAETTP010000028.1 GCA_021769035.1 Bacillota bacterium
TTGGCGAGCCGGAAACGGTCATCAACGTTGGCGTATCCGGCCCCGGCGTGGTTAAATATGCTTTGGAGAAAATTAAGGGTGAAGATTTTGGTGTGGTGGCGGAAACTATCAAGAAAACCGCTTTCAAAGTTACGCGTATGGGCCAGCTGGTGGCGCAGGAGGCCAGTCGCCGTTTAAACACCCAGTTCGGCATTGTTGACCTTTCACTGGCTCCAACCCCGGCGGTGGGCGATAGTGTGGCTACCATTTTGGAGGAGATGGGTCTGGAATGCTGTGGCACCCATGGCACCACTGCTGCTTTGGCCCTGCTGAATGACGCGGTCAAAAAGGGCGGGGTTATGGCAAGTTCCTATGTTGGCGGCCTTTCCGGCGCTTTTATTCCGGTTAGCGAGGACGCCGGCATGATTGCCGCAGCTGCTTCCGGGGTGCTGACGCTGGATAAGCTGGAGGCGATGACCTGCGTTTGCTCGGTTGGTTTGGATATGATTGTGGTGCCCGGCGATACGCCGGCGGCTACAATTTCCGCGATCATTGCTGACGAAGCCGCTATTGGTATGATTAACCAGAAAACCACTGCGGTGCGTATTATTCCGGCACCGGGTAAAAAGGTGGGCGATATGGTGGAATTTGGTGGTTTGCTGGGCTCCGGCCCGGTGCAGCCTGTGCACCCGGAAAGCAGCGAGGAGTTTGTGCAGCGCGGCGGGCGTATTCCGGCACCAATTCACAGCCTGCGCAATTAAAAAGGTCTATAATACAATCGCCGTCCTTTGCTAACAGAAGGACGGCGATTGTATATCTTATTATTTTATTAAAAACAGTTATGATAGTATAGACGAACATCATCAAAACGGCAGACGGCCAAATCCTGCGGCTTAATTAAAAAGACGAAAGTGTCGGTTTCCAATTCCTCCGGCGTGGTAAGGTCATATTGAAATAGCAGGGTGGTATATGGTTGAAGCTCCGGCATATTATAGCGTATATCGCCTTGGCGCAGGGCCGGATGGCCGCCTAGTTTGCAGCCCCAGTTGCCAAATTGCCAGCAAAATTCATCGGTTACATCTTCCAACTCCAGATTAAAACCGGATTTTCGCAAAATCTTTGGCGTTAAGGCTTTGGCTGCTTCAGCGTAACCATAATCTGTAAAGTTGCCGTTTCCGGCTGATAAATCAATAGTAGCAATTTCCTCAGCTGCTTGAAAGGCCATTTTACCCGCCAACTGCGGCAGATTCATTAAGGGCAGGAGTCCGGGGCCTTGCGGCGGCGCTTCCTTTTGCTGCAAAGCCAGATCCGGCTGGGGATAAAAGCGAATGGCGTAAAGCTCCCGCATAGTCTGGTAATCGTCTATTTTTGCCTCAAAATGATCGGCATTGTCATCCAGCCAAAATTGAAGCAGTCCCTGACTGGGAAAACCGGGCAGGGCCGGGATTTGGGCCAAATTGAGCTGGGCCAGCAAACGCATCGGCTCCCCCTCTGGCGTTTGGGGCAGCTGTTCGCCCTGAGGCAGATAGCATTGGCCCCAAAACATACTATCTAACAGGCTGGCCGGCTTTTCGTCAGTTGGCGTTAAATGAACGGCAGGCAATTTGCTATCTGCCAAAGCTTCGATAATAAATTTTTTGGTTTTCATATAATCCCTCCTGAGCGTGTATGTATAATATTCTCTTATTCGACTGTGGCAGTTTATTTCCTGCCTTTGGCTTGCTTAAACCAATCCGGGCTTTCGGAAATTAACAGGCCGGTCAGGGCCAATATTACGCCAACAGCCATCGAGCCGGTTAGCTGTTCGTGCAATATTATAACGGAGCCGCAAAGGGTTATTACCGGATTTAGATAGATGTAAATGCTGGTTTTGACCGCTCCCAGCAGTTTGACTGCAAAATTCCAGGTGACGAAGCACAGTGCCGAGGCTCCCAAACCTAAAAAAAGCAGATTAAAAGCGTATTTGAAGTTGAGCAACGGGGCAAGCGGCAACTGCACATCTGTGCCCAACAGAATGGGAATAATGAGCAGCAGGCCGTAAAAGAAGATACGCCTGGTGGTTAATATCAGATTGTAACCAAAGCTGTTGATTTTTTTAACCAGCAACGAGTAAAGCGACCAAACAAAAGCCGCCGCCAAGGCCAGAAAATCGCCCAGCGGATTAAGCTGAAGCGCGGAACCGCTGGTGCTTAGCAGGCAAATGCCTAGCATGGCCACCACAAAGCCGGCCAAAAAGCTGAAGTGAATGTGCCCCTCCGCTTGGCTCAGCCAATGACTAACCAGCAGTGTAAAAAAGGGCGCGGCTGAGATGATAACGCTGACGTTGGCGGCCTGCGTGTAGGTTAGGGCGATGTTTTCAAGCAGATAATACATAGTGATACCGCACAAGCCGGCTGCGGCAAAATAAAGCTCCTGTCGCCAGTTGTTGCTGCACAGCAGTTTGGGGCAGATTAGCCAAAGAGCGGCAAAGCCGATGACAAAGCGCAGAAACAAAATCTCTACAGGCTGCCAGGCTTGCAGCAAAATTTTGGTGGATATAAACGTCATACCCCACAAAAATATTGTCAGTAGGGCTAATAAATGTCCTTTAAGAAGATCATTTTTCACATTATGCACTTCTTTCTATATTAATTGCATTTCAGATTTAATTGTGTTATAATTATAACATAGATTGCAGGCTGTTGCTTGTAAAATATCTTCAAAAATTGCTTGTATACTGTAAACTTTTTAAGCCAAGCTAATTATAGGAAAAGAAAGGAGTTTTAATAATGTCAACAATTACAATAACCAAAGATAATTTTGCCCAACAGGTGGAGCAGGCCAAACAGCCGGTGTTGTTGGACTTTTGGGCCCCCTGGTGCGGCTATTGCCAAATGCTGGAGCCGGTTTTGCACGAGGTGGTGGCAGAATGGGCCGCCGAGGGCAAACAGGTGACGGTGGGCAAGGTGAACATTGACGAGCAACCGGAATTGGCCGAACAGTTTGAAGTGGACGGTATTCCGCTTTTGCTGGTTTTCCAAAACGGCCAGCCTGTGAAAAGCGCCGCCGGTTTTAGGCCTAAGGAAGCGTTGCGTAGTTTGTTGGATTAAATAAGTTAGAAAATCCCTTGGCTTGGCCTAGGGATTTTCTAACTTATTTAAATGTCTTACGGCACAATCGGGGAACAACTTACAATGCCGAGCCTCCATTCAGGATGATTGTTCCAAAGGTCTGCCATTGCTTCATTATTAGTGGAAATTTCATAGAAAGCGTCTGCGGTCATTCCGTGAAAAAAAATAAATTTTAGCGTTGGAATTTCGCTCAGGATACTGTTTGTAAACTCTTGACACAATGTTTCCTCTGGGATTGTATCTTCAAGATAGATAACAAATGTAGGGCATTTTCCTCCAGCATTAAGCCAGTCCTTAAATGTGCTGTTCTCTCCGATATTCTCCGGCCACAAATTTATTCCCCACAGGCTTTCAACTAGGCAGTCAACACCAAAAAATTGTTCAGCTAAGGTTTTTATTTTAGAATTGGCCTCATCACAAAAGATTAATGAATAATAATTATCTGTCCAGTGCCATTCTCCATCTTCATTCTTTTCTCGGCCATAGTAAACAAAAAAATTATCCTCCGGAAACTGGTCTGACTTCACTATGAGTTCCCAATGAACGCCGCCGCCGGGAATCGGGCCAGAGGAGTTGGCCTTGGTATAACAGTTCAAAATTGTAAATTCCGCACTATATCGGCTGGCCAGATATTCAAAAGCTTGTTGCTGGACTTCTTTGGCACTCCAATTTTCCGCTGAGCTTTTCTGACAACCGCATAATGACAACAGCAATGCACTGGTCAAGGCGATGGTCAGTGCGTATTTTATTCCACTGCAAAAATAAATTTTCGTAAACATCTTGTTTTATTCCGCCGCGCGTTCCGGTAAATATTGCATTTGTCCCAAACGCCACTCCTGATGATTATTCCAGATTTCTTTGGGAGCGCCACTTTCAATCGCCGCGTTATAGCCGTCATTTGTCAAACCAAAAATCTTGATGAGCTGAACGCTAGGCTCGCTTGTCAAAATTTCCATAGCAGCTTCTTTATAGTTATCTTCGGTAGGGTCAACATCTTTCAAGTAGATACATAATCCCCAAATATGTCCCCCGGCTTGGAGCCACTCTTGAATAGTGCTTTCTTCCCCGGTTCCAGCCGGCCAAACTTCCTCGCCCCAGAAAAAATCAACAGTAAAATCTTCTTCAAAATAAGGATTGCATTCATTGTAAAAGTAGGCTTTTGCTTCTTGTTGCAAAAGAAGCCGGCAATAGCTATCAGAAAAATGCCAATCTTCATTTTCTTTTTTTTTGTAATAGACAAAAAAAGTTTCCTCTGGAAACTGGTCAGATTGAACCATCAATTCCCAGTGAGAACCGCCACCGGGAATCGGGCCGGGTGCGTTGGCCTTGGTATAGCAGTGTAAGATTGTAAATTCTGCACTATATCGGCTGGCAAGATATTCGGAGGCTTGTTGCTGTACTTCTTCAGCCGTCAAATTATCTGCGGTGCTTTTTTGACAAGCGCATAATGACAGCAACAGTGCTCCTAGCAAAGCGATGATAAGCGCATACTTTATTTTACTATCAAAAGCATTTTTCATAACTATATACGCTCCTGCTTGCAATTGGTTTATCGTTGCAAATTTTACCTGACTAATTGTATATGGTAGCTATTAAAATCCGCAAATCAATTGTGATTTGCGAAAAATCGGCTTGTACTGCATTTGGCTGGTGATTAAAGGAGAGGGGGCTCATTTTAACAAAAGCAGCCGCTTGCTCTGCGGTGATTGGTTTTTGATAAGTCAGTTTATGTACTTGCGTTTGCAAGGGGGAAATATGCTGCTGCCAGAGATCCAAGGCCTGACGTTCGGCACGTTCCGGTGCGTGAATTTGCAAGGCCTGGCGTACCTCTTTCAAATATTCTGCACCTGGTATAATTTTTATCAGCAAACCGCCTGGCTTTAATACCCTGGCAAACTCCAGATAATTGGCCGGGGAGAGCAAATTTAACATTATATCCACAGTGTTATCAAGCAGTGGCAGATTGGCTAAATCGCCAATCACACAGTAAAAACCAGGACGGACTGGTCCTTTAGCCGCTAATTGAACAGCGTTTTTGGCTAAATCCAAAGCGCAGACTGTTAAGGCTTTAATTTGTTGATATAATTTGCTGGCAAAAAAACCCTCGCCACAGCCGGCGTCTAACAGCAGCGACTGTTGACTGTTATCTGCGGGTAGGGCGGCTTGGCAAATGGACTGCAATTTCTCCAGCAATGGATTATATAAACCAGCCTCAAAAATTTGCCGCCGAGCCTTGAACAGCTCGGTGGTGTAGAGGTTGGTATTTTGTTTTTTTTGCGGCGCCAAATTTAAGTAATTTTTGGCGGATAAATCATAACAATGTCCCTGCGGGCAGCAAAAGCTATTATTTTGTAGCTTTAGGGGTTGGTGGCAAAGGGGGCAGCTCAAAATTCCCTGAACAGCTGCAAAATTTTGGTGCACCGCGGCAATTTTGGTGTTGGCATGTTCCATAGTAGCTGATTAGATATGCGGTATCAGGCGTTGCATAGCCCGTTTGCTCAAGCTTTTGCTAAAGCGGACAGCTACAGCAGCCAGCTCCAACAGGCAGCAATATTTATCAATCAATGATACCAGATAAGTTTCCTTGTAATGCCGACGGTGTTCAGGGCACATCGGCCACATATGGTTAAGGATTATATCCTCCTCCTTGGGCGTTAAATCCAGCAGGCGGCGGGCATTGGCCAACGCTTGCTGCGGGTGTTCGTAAATATGTTCATTTTTGGTGCAGTCAGAATCACGGAAATTATAGTAAAAAAGGTCGTGCAGCAGACCGGAGCGCGCCACGGCGGCGGCGTCCCAACGGCAAAGGCGGGCTAAACGAAAAGCATACCAGGATACGTTAAAGGAATGTTGCTGACGATTCATTTTATGGTGCCGATAAGCAGCTAAAGCTCTAAATTCTGGTGTTTGCAGCAGTTGGTCAATCAAGGAACGATATTCAACCGCAGCTCCACATTCAGATTGTTTAATATCAATTCTGGAGGCAGTCGCCTTGGAAATTGGCATAAAAACATCTCTCCTGTTACATTGTTTTGTTTAAAAAAATATTTGGTTCTTATATTATAATATAAATAAAGAAAAAATGCAAATGAAAAAGTATAAAAAACAGCTCGTTTTCATAATGTTTAATAAAAAATTTCAGCTAGGAGGTTATTTAAATGGCAAACAATAACATAAGAAAAGCAGAGGAAAACAACAATGAGAACAAAGAATTTTTTTCGGTGCGCGAGGTCGCTGCAATGAGCGGTTACAGCTACGGCACGGTGAAGCGAGCGATTGAGCAGGGCAATTTGGCGGCTTATCGTATTGGCCGGAAATTTTTTATTGAAGCTAAGGAGGCAGAGGCCTACGCCAATCTGCACCAAAAGCAAAAGCCGGTTGAGGGCTACACAATCCGCGAGTTGATGAGCAAGTTATCGCTGAGCTATGCTTTTGTCAGCGAGCTTATTAAAAGCGGCGAACTAAAAAGTCGTAAAATTGGCCGGCAGTATATTGTTAGTGAAGCAGATTTCCAGGCCTTTCTGCAAAAAAAACGCCTATAAAATATTGGTTCTGGCAGGAAACCGGGCGGATTCTGGCGAAATATTGGAGACATAAAGGCTTGCTTTGGGGAGGTGGCGAGGTGTTTTTAGACGCCTTTGAACGTGAACAGCACATTTTGGCCCCGGAAGCGGCACACGCGCAAAACAGCCAGGGCCGCCTGACGCCGGAGGTGGAAACTCCGGTGCGAACCTGTTTTCAGCGGGACAGGGATCGTATTATTCATTGCAAAAGCTTTCGGCGTTTGAAAGATAAAACCCAGGTGTTTATCGCCCCGGAGGACGATCATTATCGCACCCGCCTGACGCATACGCTGGAGGTTATGCAAATTGCCCGCACGATTGCTAGGGCGCTTTGTTTGAATGAGGATTTAACCGAGGCCATTGCTTTAGGTCACGATTTAGGGCACACCCCCTTTGGGCACGTAGGCGAGCGGGCCTTGGATAAGATTTTTGGTGGTTTTCACCATAATGAACAAAGCCTGCGCGTGGTTGACGTGTTGGAAAAGGACGGGCAGGGCCTAAATTTGACTATTGAGGTACGCGATGGTATTTTAAACCACAGCGGTCACCGTCCGACGATGACCTTGGAGGCTAAGGTGGTTCAGCTGGCCGACCGTATGGCCTACGTGAACCATGATATTGACGATGCCCTGCGGGCCGGCTTGATTACCAATGCGCAGCTGCCGCAATCGCCGGTGGCGGTGTTGGGCGGTACAGTCAGCAAGCGAATTAACGCGATGATTCTTTCCGTGTTGGAGGCCTCGCAGGAATTGGACGATATTCGGATGAATGAGCGGGAATGGCGGGCTATGGACGAGCTGCGTGATTTTTTGTTCGCCAAGGTTTACCGCACGCCGGAAACTGAGCGACAGGAAAAGAAAATCACTGAGCAGCTGAGCTTCACCTTTGACTACCTTTTAAAACACCCGTATTTGCTACCGGAGGTTCTGCTGCAAAAAAGCCACTACGACTGTTTAGGGCGGGCGGTTTGCGATTATATTGCCGGAATGTCGGATTATTTTGCTCTGCGTTTGTTTGAACAGCTGGGAATTTAATATTTTGGTATATTTTGCCGCTGCCATGGGCATATTTTGTTAAGAGTAATTTAAAATAGGAAAAAATATAGAAATAAATTTTTCTGTTGTAGGCTGTCAAAAAAAGGGAAAAGCTTATCTTTGGCGAATTAATTATGGCAATACCTGATTTGCTAAAACGTGGGCTGTAATATATTATGCGTTGTCAGAGGGAGAATGCCGTGGCAAGAATGATTCCAGAGGAATTTGTGGCAGAGGTTACTCAGCGTTTGGATATTGCCGACGTGGTGGGGGCTTATGTCAACCTGCGCAAGCAGGGACGCAATCTGATTGGGCTTTGTCCTTTTCACAATGAAAAAACGCCGTCTTTTAGCGTTTCGCAGGAAAAGCAGATTTTTTATTGTTTTGGTTGCCACAAGGGCGGCAATGCGCTAAAGTTTTTAATGGCGATTGAGGGTTTAACTTTTCCTGAAGCAGTGGAAAAAGCAGCGGCTATGGTTGGATTGGAAGTGCCGCAGGAGCAGATTTCTCCGCAGGAAAATGCCGCAATGCAGCGCCGCAAAAGATACTTCAAGCTGATGGCGGAGGCGGCGGCGTGGTATCAGCAGTGCTTATGGCAAAGGGGGGCGGCCGCCAAAGCCTATTTGCAGGGCCGGGAGCTTAATGCGGAGCTGGCTAAAAGCTTTCAACTTGGTTATGCCGACGGCTGGGACGGTTCAGTGCGTTATCTGCTGAATAAGGGATATGAGCTGACGGAAATTGAAGAGGCCGGGCTGGCTTCTACCGGTGGCAAAAACGGTTTTTTTGATAAGTTTCATCATCGCTTAATTTTTCCGATTATTGATTATCGTGGGCAGGTGGTGGCCTTTGGCGGAAGAATTATCGGTGATGGGCAGCCTAAATATTTGAATTCACCAGAAACAAAATATTTTCATAAATCGCAAAATCTCTATGGCCTTTTTCAGGCAGCGCCTAGTATTCGTCGCAGCGATGAGGCGGTGCTGATGGAAGGCTATATGGACGTTTTAACTGCTCACCAGTTTGGTGTGGATAACGCAGTGGCTTCATTGGGCACGGCTTTCAATGAGGAGCACGCCAAACTGTTGAAGCGCTATACAACTAAGGTGCTGTTGGTTTACGACGGCGATTCTGCCGGTATGAATGCGGCGGATAAAGCGATTGATATTTTGCATAACAATGGTTTTGCCGTGCGTTTGCTTACCCTGCCTGATGATTTGGATCCTGATGATTTTTTGAAGCGTTTCGGCAAGCCTGTCTGGGACAAGCTGGTGCAGGAGCAAGCAGCAGACTTTTGGCAGTATCGTTTGAATAAATCCCTGCGAGCGCATGATACGACGGTGGTAACTGGCAAGGTGGCGGTTATGCAGGAATTAAGGCCCTATTTGAACAGTTGCGAGGACGCGGTGGAGCTGGAAAGCGTGATTGCTCTGTTGAGTAAGGCCATTGGCGTGGCCCCAGAAACTATCTATAGCGAATTGAGGCCGAAAAGGCCAGTGCAAGTCTTACAAAAAAAAATACTCAGGCCACAGGCTGGCAAAATGCCAAGTCAAAATGCCGGTCAGGCGGCACCGATTGATCGCAAGCAGGCTAATTTGCTGTTGTTTATGCTCTATGATAAGGATATTTTTGAAAAAACTTTAGCGGAGCTGGGAGAAAATTTTGTTGAAAGTCCACCTTTGCAGGAATTATTGGGTTTAGTACAGAATATAAAAAGCAAGTATAATTGGCAGCCAGCCAGTCTGTTTTCCTATTTGAACGAGGGAGCGGCTTATCAGTTGCTTTTACGGATGGTTCAGGTGGATTTAAGCAACAGTGATTTGCCAGGTTTGGCGGCAGGTTGTATTAATGCTATAAAAATAGAACGTTTACAGCAGCAGGTGGAAAGCAAACGCCGTCAGCTAACGGAGCAAACGTCCCTTGGCGCGGACAACACAGTTGTGTTGTTGCAGGAAATTGCTGATTTGGAAAAACAGATACGCACCTTGCGGAGTGTTTCATAATATAATTAGATTGTTTTTTTGATTTATAAATATTAAGCAAGACTTGTTTGAGGAAAGTGGAAAAGGGGTTTAACCATTGACAGCAACAAAGAAAACAAAGCTGACGGATGGACCGGAGCAGCAAAAAACTGAAACGGCAGCAGGTACTGTCAAGCCCAGCAAAAAGGAGCTTATGCGTAGAATGACGGAGCTCCTGAAAAATCGTACTGAGGTTTCCTATGGTGAAATTTTGGAGGTTTTCAATGACTGTGAGCTATCTGTTCAGGATATGGAAGATATTTATGACGTCCTGGCTCAGCACGGCATTGAATTGACTAACGAAACTGAGCTTGAAGATGAGGAGCCCAATGACGAGCAGATAAAGGAGCTTGAACAGGAGGACAACCTGGTCGATTTGGACTTTTCAGTTCCGGACGGCGTGGCTATTGATGATCCTGTGCGTATGTACTTGAAAGAGATTGGCCGGGTGCCTTTGCTTTCCGCGCAGGATGAGGTTGATTTGGCGCGCCAGATGGAGGAGGGCGACGAGGCTGCCAAACGCGGCCTGATTGAATCCAACCTACGTTTGGTGGTGAGCATCGCTAAACGTTACGTGGGGCGTGGTATGCTGTTTTTGGATTTAATCCAAGAGGGCAATTTGGGCCTGATTAAAGCGGTGGAAAAATTTGATTACCGCAAGGGCTACAAATTCAGCACCTATGCAACCTGGTGGATTCGGCAGGCGATAACCAGGGCCATTGCCGACCAGGCGCGCACTATACGCATACCTGTGCATATGGTGGAAACCATCAACAAGCTGAACCGCGTGCAACGGGCATTGATCCAGGAATTGGGACGCGACCCCTTGCCGGAAGAAATTGCCCGGCGTATGGGCGTTAGTGTGGAGAGAGTGCGCGAAATTTCTAAAATTTCCCAGGAGCCGGTTTCTTTGGAAACGCCGATTGGCGAGGAAGAGGACAGCCATTTGGGCGATTTTATTGAGGACGAGGAAGCTCTGGCCCCGGCGGAGGCAGCTTCTTTCTTCCTGTTGCGCGAACAGCTGGACGATGTTCTGAACACCCTGACCCCGCGAGAAAAGAAAGTTTTGCAGTTGCGCTTCGGTTTGAACGACGGTCGTTCCCGCACGCTGGAGGAAGTGGGCAACGTTTTTGGCGTAACCCGGGAGCGTATCCGTCAGATTGAAGCAAAGGCTTTGCGCAAATTGCGCCATCCCAGTCGCAGTAAAAAGCTAAAAGATTATTTGGAATAAAAATTTCCTATGCCTTGCTTATGAAAGATTATATAAAAAAGCGCGTACACGAATTGTACTGGAATGATGATATAAACTGTGCTAGGACAACAATCATTTGTTTAAGTGAGTTGTTTGTCATTGGCATTGAACCGCAAACCATCTGCTCTGCGGTTGGTTTGCACGGCGCGGGCGGTTACAGAGCGCAGTGCGGCTTGGTTGAAGGCACGCTTATGTTTATTGGGATTTATCTTCATATGTTGAAAAAAACAGAAGCTGAAATTGTGACTGCGTGTTATGATTTTGCCGCTGCCTTTGAATCATTAAGATGCTGTGAGCTTCGTCCTACAGGTTTTTCAGAAAACGACCCACCACATTTGTGTGAAAAGCTTACCTGCAGAGGAGTTGAATTTGCTTATCAATATATTTTGAAAATTACTGAGCAATAAAATACTTTGATTAATTTACTGCTAAAAAACAGCAAAAAAACCTCTTCTGGTTTTTAACCAGGGGATGTTTTTTTTGCTATTAATATACTGCTGATAACGAAAATCGAGGGCATTGACATTTATTACGTTTAGTGATATAATAATTATTACATTAAACGTAATATGAAAGAGCAGGGGTTATGATGCGCGATAATATCAAAGGCGGCGCTTTAACAGAGGTAACATTTTATATTTTACTTTCATTATTTACGCCAAGGCATGGTTATGCAATTATGCAGTTTATCGAGGATAAAACACAAGGGCGACTAACCTTGGGGGCTGGAACTCTTTATGGGGCGCTGAAATCGCTTGAGAATAAGGGCTGGATTAAATTGTATTCAGAAGGTGTCGCAAGAAAAAAAGAATATTTGATTACGCCATCGGGAAGGGAAATCGTAAAACAAGAGCTAAGCAGAATACAGCAGCTGCTTCAAACAGCAACGGAAATTATTATCTGGGGTGATAAAAATGACTAAAAAATGTTATCGTTTTTTTGGTGGTTTGCTAACCGCACAGGCCAATTGGCTAAATAAAATGGCAGCTAAAGGTTATAGGTTGATTGAAACTAAGAAAATGCTTTATGAATTTGAGCAATGCGCTCCTGAGGAATATCAATATCAGATTGAGTTTGTTGGAGCTAAAACACAAGAAGATGCAGAGAATTATTTAGCCTTTTGCAGGAGGTCGGTTATAAAGTTTGGTTTAAAAATATTAATTTGAATTATTCTATTGCTAAAATCAGATGGCGCCCTTGGGCTGACAAAGGTGGACAAATTGCTACAAATTTAACTACCTATAATAAGGAGCTGTTGATTGTTGAAAAGAAAAACAACTGCCAAAAATTTGTGTTACATACAACTGTTAAAGATAAACAAGCATATTATAGAAGCTTGAGAAAACCGTGGTTGTTTTTATTTTGTTTTATACTTTTCTTAACGATTTTTTTTCAAATGTGGGCTTTGGGAGTAATGGCAGCTATTCCTTTGTTTGTTGTGCTAACATATCAAATGGAGCTTATAAAACTTAATAAATTGGCTAGAATACAAGAATAAACAATCGCCGCCGTTTTCAACGGGAATGGCGGTGCATCTAGCAACTGGACTCCTTTCAGTCGCTGTTGCTTTGCTAATAAGAAAAGCCCCAGCCGTAAAGGCCAGGGCTTTTTTATTTTGCTTAATTAAACAGTTAAGTTTAATTATTTCTCCAATTTCATGGAGCCGGTCTTGTTGAAGCGTACATGCCAGGACAGAGCTTCCTCCAGGATATGAGGAGTATGAGCCTTGCCGTCCGGACAAGCTTCCAGAGCGCGATTGTAGTAATCCAGCAGCATGGGTTTGTAATCCGGATGAGCGCAGTTGTTGATGATAGCCAAAGCGCGTTCTCTAGGAGCCAGGTTACGCAGGTCGGCTACGCCCTGCTCGGTTACGATTACGTTTACGTCATGCTCAGTGTGGTCGATATGAGAGCACATCGGCACGATACTGGAGATGTCGCCGCCCTTAGCAGTGGAAGCGGTCATAAAGATGGAAATATAAGCAGCGCGGGTGAAGTCGCCGGAGCCACCGATGCCGTTCATCATTCTGGTGCCCATGATATGGGTGGAGTTTACATGACCATAGATGTCAACCTCGATAGCGGTGTTCATGGAAATTACGCCGATACGACGAGCAACCTCAGGGTTGTTGGAAATTTCCTGCGGACGCAGAACAATGGTCTTTTTGTATCTTTCCACATCAGCCTTGAAGCGTTTCAAGCCGTTGTCAGAAGGAGTCAGAGAGGTGCCGGAAACTGCAACAAATTTGCCGCAATCAATCAGGTCCAGAGCGCCGTCCTGAATAACTTCAGAATAGAAGGTGAGGCCCTCCAAATCAGATTTAGCAAAGCCTGCCAAAACAGCGTTAGCAACGCCGCCCACACCAGACTGCAAAGGCAGCAGGTTTTTGGGCAAACGGCCAGCAGCAACTTCCTGGTCAAAGAATTTTACGATGTTGTCGGCCATAGCCTGCTCGGTTTCAGTAACTGCCGGCAGCGGACGAACTTTGTCAGTAATATCAGTAACCACGATAGCGTCGATACGGTCAGCGCCGCATTCAATGTAAGTTGTGCCGATTCTGTCACCAGTGCTGTAAATCGGAATTTCTCTTCTGTTCGGCGGATCCAACGGAATGTAAATGTCGTGCATACCTTCCATTTCCTCCGGTTGAGAGGTGTTCAGCTCAACGATTACTTTTTTAGCAACCTTAACAAAGGTGGGAGCGGAACCAACCGAAGTGGTGGGAACAATGTGGCCCTCTTCAGTGATAGCGCAAGCCTCAACCAAAGCGATGTCAATATCGCCCAGGAAGCCATAGCGAGCATACTGAGTAGCCATAGAGAGGTGCTGGTCGTTGTAAAGAACGCCGTTTTCGCCCTTGGTGTTCAGCGCGTTTCTCATATCATTGTTGGTCTGATAGGGGCTTCTGGCTCTGATAGCGCCAACAGCAGCCAAACCATCCAACTCAGGGCCAACAGAAGCGCCTGTCAGGATGTTTACCTTGATTTTCTCGCCGGCCTTAACTCTTTCAGCCAAAGCCAGAGGCACTGCCTTCGGATAACCAGAAGGAGTAAACCCGGAACAACCAATGGTGTCGCCGTCCTTAATCATTTTTGCTGCTTCCTCAGCTGTAACCACTTTGTCCAAAAGTGCCTTACATCTGATTCTGTGTTCATAGCTCATAACACATACCTCCATTAAATAAAATAATTAAAGTTGTATAGCACAGTTGTAAATTCAGCCGCGCCATATTCCATCCTCTTAATTATACAATATGCTTTCCCAAAAATAAAGGGTTTTTTTCATAAAATATAATAAATTATTATCTTCTAAAAAATCTCTGGTAATATTCGTGCGAATGTGCTATAATAAATTATTATCCTCAAAATATCGGGGTGAAATTATAATGATTACTGATAAAAATAATTTGGAAACAAACCAACCTTTGCTGCTGAAAAATGCTTTCTATTATACTGAGTCAGGCTTCAAGCTTGGGCATATCTTGGCTTTGGAGGGCAAAATTGCAGCGGTTTATCCGGAGGCGGAGCTGCCGCAGCTGTCTACAGACGTGCTGGTTTATGATGTGACGGGCAAGTATGTACTGCCTGGGGCCATTGACACCCATGTTCACGTGCGGGAGCCAGGCTGGCCGGAACGAGAAGATTTCTTTACGGGCACTGCGGCCGCCCTGGCCGGCGGCATAACCACCATCTGCCAAATGCCCAACACGCAGCCCACGCCGCACGATTTGCCCAGCCTGGAGCTCACCAGGCAGGCGGCAAAGCCCAAAATATTATGCGATAC
The DNA here is from genome assembly GCA_021769035.1 of Bacillota bacterium. Classification (GTDB taxonomy): domain Bacteria; phylum Bacillota; class Dehalobacteriia; order UBA4068; family UBA4997; genus Avidehalobacter. The sequence continues at coordinate 14,740 of JAETTP010000028.1, forward strand.
GGCCGTTTATGCCGCGGCAGGTTATGATAATCGCGATCAGTTGGCTGTTTTAGCGCAAACTGGTATTTGCGGCTTCAAAACTTTTTTGCAGTTTAGCGAGCAGCACATAACGGAACCGCAATATATTACTGTCCAAAATCGTGAGGAACTAAGGGAGCTGTTGGCTGCTTCAGCCGCCACTGGCTTGCGGCACTTCTTCCATTGTGAAGATTTTATATTAATTAATCGGTTGGAACAAGCGGCGCACCGGGCTGGTGCTGAGGATTATTCTTTCCATTATAAAACCAGACCCGACGCGACGGAGCTGAATGCTGTGCAGCAGGTTTTGCACGCGGCCCGCAAAACCGGCGCCAAGGTGGGCATTGCCCATGTTTCCACTGTGGCGGCGGCGGCGGCCATTCGCCGGGCTAAAGCGGACGGTCTGGACGTAACCTGTGAGGTTTGCTTTCACCATCTGTTTTTTGATGATAGCTGGCTGGATAAGTTTGGCCCGCTGGCCAAGTGCAATCCGCCGTTGCGCTCCGCCGCCAATGTGGCTGGCTTGTGGCCTTATCTGCTGGACGGCACGGTTGATTATATCGGCAGCGACCACGCGCCGCACCTGCCGGCTGCTAAACAGGCCGGCAGGGAGCAGATTTGGCTGGCTCCCTCCGGCATTGCGCATATTGAACTTTTATTACCATTATTATTGCAAGCCGTAAACGAACACAAGCTTACCTTGGAAATTTTGACTGAGCTTTGCTGCGTGAACGGTTACAAGCAAATGGGGCTTTATCCGCAAAAGGGCTGCTTAGCCGTTGGCGCTGACGCGGATTTCACCGTGGTGGATTTGGCAAAGGAATGGACGGTCAATTCAGCCGCTATGCAAACCAAAGCGCGGGCCAACGCCACGCTGTTTGACGGATTGAAAATACAAGGCGCGGTGGAGGCGGCCATTGTGCGCGGCCGTTTGCTGTATGCGGCTGGCAAGGTGGATTACCAAAGCGCCGGTTACGGCCAGCTTTTGCATTGTCACCAGAAATAGGAGGGTTAAGCTATGGACAAAAAAATGAATCAAGCACAAATGCAAGCGGCCAAGGAGGCGATGAGCGGCTGGCTGGCTCATCCGCAGGAGCTGGGCGCAGCGCCGGCGGCTTTGGAATGGGCCGGGAAATTTGACCTGCACGATATGCACTATTACATTTTCAAATATAAAGCTAAGCCTGATGATGACAAATGGCTGTTGGGGGTTGCCGGCGGCTATGCCGGGGAGGAGCTTGAGCACTGCGGCCACGTTTTCAGTGAAATGGAAGAGTATACCGCGGACACGGCGGAGGAAAAGGCCAAGGCATTGGTGGAAACAGTTCGTTCATACTGGATGCAGCAAGCGGAGAAAGCGGAAGATAAAAAAGAAAACCCTGGTTCATTTCTCAGTTTTGTATTATTGGAGGAACCGGAATGGTATAAACAGGCTTTTGTGCAAACTTTGCGGGAGGAATGGGGCGTTTTTGACACCGGCACTGCGAAGGAACAGGCCGAAAATGAAACTGATGACGATATACTAATGTTGAACTGGCATGATGCAATCGTTTCCGTCAGCCTTATGCCGGGGCCCATTCCGGCCGACGAGGTTGAGGCTGCCGCCGCCAGCAATTATATGTGGCAGGATGGCGTGGAGCAGGTAAAAAAACAACAAGCGCATTTGCTGGTGGCAGTGCTGGGACGAAAATTGCCGCCTGTGGAGGGCGGAGAGCTGTTGGTGAAACTGACGGCCTGCGCCTGCCAACAAGCCGGCGCGATTGGCGTATACGCCAACGATACGGTTTACCCGGCGGATTATTATCTGCACTTTGCCGGTATGCTAAAGGAAGATTTGTTTCCCATTTTTAATCTGGTGTGGATTGGCTTATATAACGATAAAAACGGACTTTGCGCCTACACCAATGGACTGAATGATTTTGGCTATGATGAAATTGAGGTGCTGAACAGCAGCGCCAGCCCCAGTGATTTGCATGATTTCCTTTCGGATATTGCCAATTATGTGATTACCGAAAATGTGCTTTTGCTGGACGGCGAAACTATTGGCTTCACAGTAGAGCAAAAGCTGCCGATTACTAAAAGCCGAGGCGTGGCTGTGTACGGCGATAGCTTGAAAATCGCTTTTTAGTTTAGGAGCACTGAATATAAATGGCAGAAAACAAGGAAATTACCTTTGAAACAGCAATGTTTGACAATCTGGCTTTTGCTTATAGCGAGGGTTTGTTCAAAACTTATACAATTCAAACGCAGGGACGGGAATTTTCCTGTGACTTGAATATTTTTGATAACTTTGTCAATGATGAAAATTACGATTTAGTTTTGCGCTTTTTAGAGGGTATGCCCGTAATGTATAAAAAGGCCAGAGCTGAAATAAACGCCAACTACCAAACCAATGAGCTGATGAAATTTTTTATTCAATTTCACTTGGAGGAGCTTGACGAGAAATATCTGTTGCCTTATTTTGAAGCCAAAAGCCTGGCGGAAATTACCCCGGAGCGTTTTATTGACAAACTGGAAATGCGGACGATTAGCATTGCGCCAACTAAGGACGGCAGCTGCGATTGTACTCTGGATTTTTCTATTGACCCTGAGTTTTCCGATGAGCTGCTAGTGTTCCGTTTTGATAAAAATTTTGAAATATATAATATTTCGTTTGAAAGCTAAAAGATAATGAAAGGGCTGCAAACAGTCCAAAATAAATTAATATGATATTTTTAGGCAGGAGGATTTTTAAGATGTCTGATTTACCCAAAACCTACGATCACCACGAGGTGGAGCAAAAATGGTATGAATACTGGGAGAAAGGCGGCTTTTTCAGCCACAAGCGCAATGCGGATAATCCAGAGGCAGAGCGTTTTTCCGTGGTAATGCCGCCGCCGAACGTAACTGGTCAGCTGCACCTGGGCCACGCAATGGATAACACTATGCAGGATATTCTCACCCGCTGGCACCGTATGAAGGGCCACCAAACTCTGTGGGTGCCTGGCTGCGACCACGCAGGCATTGCCACCCAGGCCAAGGTGGAGGCGCATTTGGCGGAGCAGGGCGTCAGCAAATATGATTTGGGCCGGGAAGCCTTTGTAGACAAAGTTTGGGATTGGAAGCACCAGTATCACGGGCGCATTGTTAAGCAGCTGAAAATGCTGGGTTCCTCCTGCGATTGGGACCAGGAGCGTTTCACCCTGGACGAGGGTTGCAATGAGGCCGTCAATGAGGTGTTTGTGCGCCTTTACAACGAGGGGCTAATTTATCGCGGCACCTATATCATCAACTGGTGCCCGCAGTGCCAAACCACGATTTCCGACATTGAGGTAGAGCATAATGAACACGCTGGCCATTTGTGGCACTTTCGCTATCCTTTGACGGACGGCTCCGGTTATATCACGATTGCCACCACTCGGCCGGAAACTATGTTGGGCGATACCGCCGTGGCGGTGCACCCAGAGGACGAACGTTATCAGGCGTTGGTGGGCAAAACCTTGATGCTGCCTTTGGTGAACAGGGAAATCCCGATTATTGCCGACGCTTATGTGGATAAGGAATACGGCACGGGTGCGGTTAAAATCACGCCCGCCCACGACCCCAACGATTTTGAAATGGGCCTGCGCCACAACCTGCCGCAAATTACGGTAATCGGCAAAGATGCAAAAATGAACGAGCAGGCTGGCGAATATGCTGGAATGGACCGCTACGAGTGCCGCAAAGCCGTGGTGGCGGCTATGGATAAGCTGGGCTTGCTGGAAAAAATTGAGGATATTAGCCACGCGGTGGGCGAGTGCTATCGTTGCGGAAGCATTATTGAGCCGTTGATTTCCCCCCAGTGGTTTGTAAAAATGGAACCTTTGGCCAAACCAGCCATTGAAGCTGTTAAAAATGGGGATATTCGTTTTGTGCCGGCTCGTTTTGCAAAAATATATCTGGGCTGGCTGGAAAATATCCGCGATTGGTGTATTTCCCGACAGCTTTGGTGGGGGCACCGTATCCCGGTATGGTACTGCGACGAGTGCGGCGAGGTTATCTGCCAGAAGCAGGAGCCGCAGGAGTGCCCTAAATGCCACGCGCCGCACGACAAACTGCACCGCGACGAGGACGTGTTGGACACCTGGTTTTCCTCCGGTCTGTGGCCCTTTGAAACCATGGGCTGGCCGGACGAGGCTAAAATGGAGCCTTTGCGCAAGTTTTACCCAACCTCCGTGCTGGTAACCGGCCGGGATATTATCTTCTTCTGGGTGGCTCGCATGATTTTCACCGGCTTGCATTTTATGAACGAAAAGCCGTTTAGCGACGTGTTTATTCACGGCCTGATTTTGGACGCTCAGGGCCGCAAAATGAGCAAGTCCTTAGGCAATGGCATTGACCCGATTGAGATTATTGAGAAATACGGCGCGGACCCGCTGCGTTTTATGCTGGTAACCGGCAACACGCCCGGCAATGATTTGCGCTTCCAGATGGAGCGTTTGGAGGCCAGCCGTAATTTTGTCAACAAAATTTGGAATGCCAGCCGTTTTGTGCTGATGAATATTCAGGAGCAGGCCGAGCCGACGGAGCTGCGGTACTCCCTGGCGGACAAGTGGATTTTGTCCGAGCTGAAACAGGCGGTTGCCGGGGTTTCCAACAACTTAGCCAAATATGAGCTAGGCGAGGCGGCCCGGCAGATTTACGATTTCACCTGGGATTGCTTCTGCGATTGGTATATTGAGATGTCTAAACCGCGCCTGTACGGCGACGACCCGGTGGAGCGTTACACTGCGCAAACGGTGCTGGTGGAGGTTTTAACCTGCATTTTGAAGCTGCTGCACCCTTTTATGCCTTTTATTACGGAAGAAATTTGGCAGGCGCTGCCGCACGAGGGCGAAAGCATTATGGTGGCGGAGTGGCCTAAGGCGAAGCAAATGCCGGAGTATCCGGCGGAAGCGGCCGTGCTGGCTTTGGATATGGAGGCGGTGCGGGCTATCCGCAACATTCGGGCGGAAATGAACGTGCCGCCGGGCAAAAAGATTGAGCTGATTTTTGCCGCCGACAGCGCCGCCGAGGGGCTGCGCCAGGGCGAGATTTATATTAAGGCCCTTTGCGGCGCGGAGAATATGAAAATTTTGCCGCCGGCCAGTCCGGAACTTAACGCGGCCCAGGCGGCGGTGGCTCATGTGCGCGGCATTGATATTTATTTGCCGTTAAAAGGTTTGATTGATTTGGACAAGGAAACAGCCCGTCTGCAAAAGGAGGTTGCCAATATGGACAAGGAAATTAAGCGTTTGGAGGGCAAGCTGAATAATCAGGGCTTTTTGAGCAAGGCTCCGGCCGACGTGGTGGCTGGTGAAAAAGTTAAGCTGGCTGATTACACCGAAAAGAAAGCCAGCCTGCTGGAGCGTTTGGCGCAACTGGAAAAGATGTAAAACTCCCGTTATCAATACAACAATACGCTACTGGTTTGTTGCAAACGGTGGCGATTGTAAGCGAAGCAACATTGCGCCGCCGTTCCCATTGCAAACGGTGGCGATTGTTGTTAAAAAAAATGGTTTTTTGTGGCTGACAGGCAGGGAATTTAAGGCTGCTGTCGAATAAAAAAATATCTGTGGGTTATTTGTTGTGCGCATTTTTAAGGCTAAAAATGTTTGGTTTGGGCGGTGATGTAAATGATAGATATGGCTAATGTTTTTAAAACGTATGACGGCGGCAATTTGGCTTTAAAAGACATAACGTTACATGTTGATAATGGCGAGTTTGTATACTTAACCGGCCAGAGCGGCGCGGGCAAGAGCACCTTAATCAAGCTTTTGTTCCGGGAGGTTCTGCCGGATTCTGGGCAAATTTTTATTGCCGGGCGGAGTATTATCCGCTTGAATAATCGGGAAACGGTTAAGCTGCGCCGGAACACCGGGGTGGTTTTTCAGGATTTTCGTCTAATGGAGAACAAAACCGTTTTTGAAAACGTGGCATTTGCCTTGAAGGTTCTGGAATATCCTTGGAATGAGGTTAAGGAAATTGTGCCTCAGGTTTTAAAGCGGCTTAAAATTGCCGACAAGGCCAACGCTTTTCCCCGTCAGCTTTCGGGTGGTGAGCAGCAGCGTGTGGCTTTTGCACGGGCGGTAATCAACAACCCGCCAATTATCCTGGCTGATGAGCCAACTGGCAATCTGGATCCTGATACCTCCGATGAATTGATGAGTTTATTCCAGGAATTTAATGACGAGGGTGCAACGGTGATTATGGCGACGCATGATAAACGAATTGTGAATGACACGCATAAAAGAGTTATTGCCCTGCGTAAGGGAGAGATTATTGGAGATCATATAGGAGGGTGGTTGCTTTGAAGCTTTCAAGTTTACGTTACGTTGTGCCGGAGCCGTTTATATCCCTGAGGCGTAACGCAGGCATGACGCTGGCCGCAGTTATGACAGTGGTTTTAACCCTCTATTTGTGCGGTATTTTTGCGCTGCTGGTTTCCAATATTAATAGGAACACCCAGCTTTTGGAAGCTGCTGTGGAAATTAAGGTTTTTATTGAGGACGGTATTAATCAGGACCAGATGGACACCTTGTCTGCCCAGGTGCGTGGCATTGAGGGCGTGGCCAGCATTAAATTTGTCAGCCGGGCGGAGGGTTTGGAGCAGATGTCATCCAAATTTGGCAGCAGCGAGGAGATTCTGGCTGCTATCGACACCAACCCGCTGCCAAACTCCTACACCATAAAGGCGGAATCGCCTGATCAGGTGCTGGATATTGTGGAAAAGGTTTCGCGCTTGCCCAATGTGCAGGCTGTACGCTACGGCCAGGGTTCCATTGAAAAAATGTTTGTGTTTATGAACTGGGTACGCACTTTGGGCCTTGGTTTGATGGTGCTGCTGGGTTTTTCTGCGGTAATTTTGATTTCTATGAATATTCGCCTTTCCGTGGAGGCCCGCAAGGAGGAAATCCAGGTAATGAAATATGTTGGCGCCAGTAATTCTTTCATTGTTTGGCCATTTATCCTGGAGGGCATGCTGCTGGGCATTTTGGGCGGCGGCATCGCCTGCATTTTGGTGCTGCTTTCCTACAACGCGGTGCTGAATTTGATTTTAAGCAGTCTAAACTTCCTGACCTTTGTGCCGCTGGGTGAAATTGCTTTCTTGCTTATCAGCGGTATGCTGTTGATTGGCTTGCTGCTTGGCGCTATTGGTTCGGCCATTGCCGTGCGCAAGCATGTTAATGTTTAAGATTTGTGGTAAATAAAAGGAGATAACAATGCTGAAACATTGCAAATTTCAGATTATATTAACTTTGCTGTTGGCTTTGGCTATAATCTGGCAAGGAGTTTACGCTGAACCGCCGCAGGCGGCCGAGGCCGACGCTCTGAGTGATTATCAGGCTCAGCAGCGAGAAATTCAAAGTGAAATTTCTGCCTTGCGTAGCGAGTTGAAAGACGCTAAATCTGAGCTGAATCAGTATCAATCCGATTTGGCGGCTGTGGACACCAAGGTGCAGGAAAGCGAGCGTATGCTAGATGCCTTGGAAAAGCAGTTGGCCTCGGCGGAAAGGGAATTGACGCAGGTGAACGAGGAGCTGGACGAAGCGCAAGTCACCTTGTCTAACCAACTGGATGGGTTTAAAACCCGCTTGCGGGAGAATTATATTAATGGCGACGTTAGCCTGATGGACGTGATTTTTGACGCTACCAGTATGGAGGATTTTATTTCCCGTTCCTACTATATGGAGCGTATTCTGGTTTACGACAGCAATATGATTGATACCATTAATAAGCAAATTGAGGTTATCCAGGAGAAGCGGGAGCTGCAACAGAAGAAAATTTCCAATCTGAATACCTTAACCAGCGAGCAAAAGGCCGTGCTGGCCCAACTGGAGCAGGCCCAGAAAGAGAAGCAGGCTTTGGTTGACGCAGCCCAGGACAGCGTGGACGACGTTAACTCTCAAATTGCCACCCGGCAAAAGGAATCAGCGGCTTTAACCAAGCTAATTCAATCAATGCAAACCTCCGGCGGCGGCACAGGCACGGGGATTATGGCCTGGCCTTTGCGCGGCTACAGCAATGTCAGCTCCAATTATGGTTATCGCACTTTGCGTGGTAAAAGCAATTTACATACCGGCATTGACTTGCCGGCGCCCAAAGGCACGCCGATTTACGCCGCAGACAGCGGCAAGGTGATTTTGGCCCGCTATTACGGCAGCTACGGCAACTGTGTGATTATTGACCACGGTAACAACATCGCCACCTTGTATGCCCATCAATCCAAGTTGGGCACCAGCGTTGGCGCCAGTGTTTCCAAGGGTGATGTAATCGGTTATGTAGGCACCACCGGTAATTCCACCGGCAACCACCTACATTTTGAAGTGCGTAAAAACGGCAGCCACGTTTCGCCTTGGAATTATGTTTCTAAACCGTAATATTTTAATTGCCTTTGTTATATTAATATTGATAAGAGCAATTTTATTAGACCAAATTAAAAAGAGGCCAGGGCGATAGATGAGGATAAATTTTTTCAAGCTCTATATTGGGGTTTTGGCAACAGCCTCCCTGCTGGTGCTGTTGGCTATGTTTGATTTGCTGCCCAGCTTGCCGCAGCCTTCGTTGAACCTGCCTGCGGGCGGTCAAATTGATACGGCGGCAGGGGCTGGCTTGGCGTTGGCAGCTGTGGAAAATCAGCGCGAGTTACAGCATGATAATTATGCAATTTACTATACACCGGAAGAATATGCCGAGTTATATCGTTCTGTGCGCGGTTCCTATGGTGGTATTGGGGTTTATATTTATCCGGACGATACAACAGGCAATGCAATGGTTTATGGGGTTATGCGCAACGGCCCTGCGTATCAGGCCGGCATTTTGCCCGGAGATGTGTTTTGGCAAGTGAACGATATTGACTTACGGGAGCTTGACTCCACCGAAGTGGTGGATATTCTGGTTTCCTTTCCAACCGGCACTAAGCTTAATCTGTTGATGAACCGGCCTGAGGTTGGCGAAGTTAATATTGAGGTTACCACTGCTGAGGTGGATATTCCAACGCTTGATTATAAAATGCTGGACGAAACGGTGGGCTTAATCAAAATTGCCAGCTTTAATATGACAACAGGCGATCAATTTGCGGACGCCTTTGCTGAGCTGCAAGACGAGGGTATGCAAGCCTTGATTGTGGATTTGCGCAACAATGGCGGTGGCGAGCTTACGGCGGCTTTAAAGATTTGTGATTATTTTGTGCCTAAGGGCGAACCAATGATGTATATTACAGACTCTCGCGGTGTTTATTATTCTTCTGCCACTGAGCCTAATGTTGAGATACCGTTGGTGGTTTTGCAAAATGAGCATTCGGCCAGCGCTTCCGAGATTGTGCTTGGGGCAGTGCATGACAACGGCACCGGAACGACAATCGGCGAGACCTCATACGGCAAGGGCATTGTGCAGGATTTACAAACCTTGAGCAGCGGAGCCGGTCTGCGTTTTACATCGGCTAAATATAGTACCTCTCATAAAAATGATATTCATGGCATAGGTATTGAACCTGATATTTATTTCCCAATGCCGGAAGATGCGGATCCTTTGTTGGCTTACACAATGGATAAGGAGCAAGACCCGCAGTTGGCTAAGGCCTATGAAGTGGTTCAGCGCAAAATGCTTAATAATAATTGAAGTGAATAGGGAACGGGGGAGGCTCGTGGTGAAAAAATTTGCTTGTTTAGCAGTTTTGGCTTGCTTTTTGTTGCTTGTGGCCGCTTGCACAACGCCGGAAAGCAATGAAGCGCTTTTGGAACTGAACGATAACAGCAGTTTTGGCGGCCTGATGTTGGGCATGACGGTGGAAGGCATGCAGGAAAAGCTAGGCAAGCCGGACGCAGCTAATCCCATAAACGGTGGTACAGAATATGCCTATCACACGCTGGATTTATCCGTGGCGGTTGATGAGGAGCAACGTATCCGGCGGCTTTCCAGCAAAAATACGGATTTTAATATTTTTGCGATTGCTGTGGGCGATGATTTGGAAGCAGCCGGAAATATTCTGCTGGATAATGGCTACACCCGTGACGCGGCCTCCGGGTGGCGTTATAATAAGAATGAGGTGCAAATTATAATGCTCACCATAGATAATCAAACAATTATCGGTTTTTCAGTGGAATGGCTGGCTAACTGACAAAGAAATATCCTCTGGCTTTTTAAGCTAGGGGATATTTATCTTATTCCCAAATTTGATATTCCTTGGCAACCCGTTGGTCGAACAATTTATACAAATAGGCCAGGGAAAAGCTGCTGTTGCCGGCCCGCACGCCGTGCGCGTTGGCCTGTGCCTCTGTGTAGGCGTTTAAGGGATAAACGGTAATATTGTTATATGAAGCGGTGTAATCGGTAACCAGAGGAATTACGCCTAATTCAGTTATTTCTAAGTCGCCGGTTGCTTTATCATAAGCCATTTGTACCTTGGCCATGCCGCCAAGCATTGTGTCCGGCCGGTTTTGGGCGGAAATAAAATTGCCCAAGGAGTAAAAAACCGGCACCTGCCTGCCATCTGTGGTGGCAAGCATTTCCACGCCCTGCAAAACATGAGGGTGCGAGCCGATGATTACATCTGCGCCATTATCCGCCATTAACTGAGCCAAACGCTTTTGCTCGCTGTTGGCGTTGGCCTGATATTCCTGACCCCAATGCACGCTTACCAGAACAATGTCCGCTTCGGCGATAGCCTTATCCAATTCCTGACAAATTAGCTCATCATCAATATATTTTACAATGCCATTGCTTGATTTGGGTAATCTTAAACCGTTTGTTCCGTAGGTGTAGGCCAAAAGGGCAATTTTCAAATCCTTAACCTGCAAAATTTGCAGTTGGTTATCCGTAGCGTCGGCGGCAATGCCGGCCATTATCACTGGCTTTTCTGCGCTTTGCTGGCGCCAAAAGGATATGGTGTTGTCAAAGCCGCGTTGGCCGGCATCCAGCACATGATTGTTGGCATGGCTGAACATATTAAAACCCAGTTCAATCATCTGCTCGCCCAGCTCCTGCGGCGAATTAAACTGTGGATAGGAGGACAGGCCCAGCTCCGTGCCTCCCAGTGGCGTTTCCTGATTCATCAGCGCCAAATCAGCCTGGGCGATATAAGAAGCAATCTGTTGGTAAGCCGGCCGAAAATCAAAGCTGTCATCATTGCTGCGCTCGCGTGCTTGCCGATAAATAGGCCCGTGGATTAGATTATCGCCAACAGCCAGCAAAGTTAAATCGACCTGACTATTCTGGGTAATATTGTAGGCCGACTGAACGGGAATGGAAGCGGTTTCTGATTGGCAAGCCGTAAGGCAGAGCAGCAACGCGGCTAAAATGATGAGAAAAATACCGAAACGCTTTGTTTTCATTTTAAGCAAACTCCTTACATTCAAAATGCTTTGTTATTATTATAACACGTTTATTTTCTAATCTCAACTTATATATGCCATTTTGATGCCATTTTGTGGTATAATGTGAATATCGGTGAAATCAAGCCGAAGGCGATGATTGAACCGCTTATGAACAAATACCATAGTGCAATCTGTTGTGATAAGGTAAAATAACCTTGTCCCTATGGTATAATGTGAGCAAAGGCGAGTGCCAAGCCCAAAGGGCGCCGGCAGAGCCCATTGCGAA
>JAETTP010000029.1 GCA_021769035.1 Bacillota bacterium
GTTTGAGTGCCGCCTGCTGCATTACGCGCAGGAATATCAGGCGGAGCCGCAAAAGTACGCCGGCGAGATTAACTTAACGCCTAAGGACGCCAGCCACCCCTTTATCGTGTGGGATATGAGCAAGTGCATTTTGTGCGGCAACTGCGTGCGGGCCTGCGAGGAAGTGGCCGGCGTGGGCGCGTTGGGCCTGGACGGCCGCGGCTTTCCCACCGTGGTGGGGGCGGATTTTGGCTTGCCACTGGGCGATAGCAGCTGCAAAGGCTGCGGCCAATGCGTGGCGGTGTGCCCCACCGGCGCTTTGCAGGAGCGGCAGCCCTGGGAAAAACCGGTGCCGCTGGAATGCGAAACCCAGCCGAGCGTTTGTAACTTCTGCGGCAACGGCTGCAATTTGCAAATTCAGCACAAGGGCGATTATATTGCCAAGGTGGAGCCGGCGGCGGGTGGCCGTTTGTGTCAGACAGGCCGGTTTGGCTACCCGCATGCGATGACCTCTACCGGGCGGCCCACGCCGGGCATTGATTTTGGCGAGGGTATGACGGAGAGCACCCATGCGCACGCTCTGAAAGCGGCGGCGGCGGCCATTAATTCTCTGCGGGAAACCGACGGTACTGACACTATCGGCGTGGCGGTGGGCGATCAGCTGACCAGCGAGGAGCTGTTCCTGCTGAAGTTTATGGCGGAGGAGATTATCGGCACGCCTTACATCTACGCGCCCAATGCGCAGGCCGGCGGCCTGAGCGATGTGTGGGGCTTTGAGGCCTCCACCGCCACGGTGGCCGACGTGGAGGCGGCTGATTTGCTGCTGATTGTGGGCGACGAGCTGGCGGAGAATTACCCGATTTTGGGCTCTCGCCTGCAAAAGGGCGCCAAAGCCGGCCAAAAGCTGCTGCTGGTGGCGGATAAGCCGGGCGTTTTGAGCAAGGCGGCGGCCAATGTTTACACGCCGGGCGGCAATGTGGCATTGTTGGCCGAAGCCGTTCAAAATGCGGACAGCGATCTGGCCCGGCAGCTGGCGGCGGCGAAAAAGCCGGTGCTTTTGCTGGATCGTAGCCGGCTGACGCGGGAGGCTGCGCAGTGCGTGGCGGCTCTGGCCCAAAACGGCGGCCTGCCGGTGTTGCAGCTGGTGGCCCGCGCCAACAGCCAGACGGTGCGCGCCCTGGGCATTGAACGTGATATACAACAGCTTTATGCGGATATTGCCGCGGGCAAGCTGAAAGGCCTGCTGCTGTTCGGCGTGGATATTCCGGCGGAGCAGGCGGAAAATATGGAATTTGTGCTGGAGGCTGATTCCACCTATGGCCGGGCTTATCCATACGCCTCGGTGCTGGTGCCGCTGGCCGGCTTTGGCGCGGTGACGGGCAGCTACCTGAACTTTGAGGGTAAATTGCAAAAGGTGGCGGCGGCGGTGCAGCCGGCCTGGAAGCAGGAAAACTGGCAGCTGTTTGCCGAACTGATTAACGACCTGAACCCGCGCTATAAGTTTGCGGACTTGCAGCAGGTGCGCGACGGTTTGGCCGCCGCCGTGCCGGAATTTGCCGCGGCCTTGCAGCAGGACGCGCCGTTTGTGAGCGCGGACGGTCAGCAGCCGAAAACGCCGGCCGGCCCGGCCAAGTTGGACGCTGCGGCTTTGGCGGCTGGTGCCTTTGCCCGTGAATATGAGCAGGCCAGCACGGCGGTTAAGGGTTGGAGCAAGATGAAGCACTAAACCGGAGATATATAATATGAAAGAAAATTTTGACGCTGCCGCCTACGTGGCCGCGCGGCAGCAGATGATTAACGACGCGCTGGCGGCGGAAATGGACAAAGCGACACAGGCCTCGCCGCCAGGCCAAGGCACGGAGCGGCTACTGGCCGCGATGCGCTACAGTCTGCTGGCCGGTGGCAAAAGGCTGCGCCCGCTGCTGTTTTTGGCGGCGGTGGAGAGCCTGGGCCAAAAGCGGGAGGAGGAGCTGGCTGGTTATCTGCCCTTTGCCTGCGGCCTGGAAATGCTGCATACCTATTCGCTAATCCACGACGACCTGCCGGCGATGGACGACGACGATTTACGCCGGGGCCGGCCCAGCTGCCACAAGGCTTTTGACGAGGCCACGGCCATTTTGGCGGGCGACGGCCTGCTGACGCATTGCTTCTGCTGCCTGCTGAGCACGCCGGGCTCGTCCGCGGTGCAGGTTTTACAGGCGGCGCAGTATTTTGCCTGGAAAGCCGGCCTGGGCGGTATGGTGAGCGGCCAGGCTTTGGATTTGGCGGCGGAGGGGCAGCCTTTGGAATTGGCGGAGTTGCGGAAAATCCACGCCAGCAAAACCGGGGCCTTGCTGGAGGCGGCGGTGGTGTGCGGCGGCCGTTTGGTTGGCAGCGCCGGGCCGCAGCGGCAGGCCTTGCAGGAATTTGGCCGCCAGTTTGGCATTGCCTTTCAGATTACCGACGATATTTTGGACGTGGTGGGCGATGAAAGCAAGCTGGGCAAGCCGGTTGGCAGCGACGCGGCTAATGGCAAGGTGACGTATGTTTCCCTACTGGGGTTGGCCGGGGCCCAGGCGGCGGCTGATAAGGCGATGACGGCGGCCCGGAACGCTTTGCAGCCTTTGGGTGAGCAGGGTCGGTTGCTGAGCGCTTTGGCGGATTACTTTTGCCGGCGGGATAATTAAAAAAGGAGGCGGGAGAAATGCCGTATATTAGAATGGCGACTTCGGAAACCCTGACGTCGGCGCAAAAGGACGAATTTAAGGCCGGTTTGGCGGATATTATCGGCCTGATACCGGGCAAAACGGAAGCCGCTTTGATGGTGGAGGTTGACGATGGGCTGACGATGTATTTTAAGGGCGAAAAGCGCAGCCTGGCTTATCTGGACGCTAAATTTTCCGGCGACACCGAATTTGAGCATAAAAAGAACTTTACGGAAGCCGCCTGCCGGCTGGCCGGCCGGGTTTGCGGCCTGCCGGAAAACGCGGTGTATCTGACTTACAGCGTGTTTAATGAGTGGGGCACCGGCGGCACATTAAAGGCGCGTAAGTAATATATGAACAGGAGGGAGAGCGCGTGGAATATCGGGAATTGGGCCGCACCGGCTTAAAAGTCAGCGAGATTGGCCTGGGCTGCGAGGGTTTTGTGCAGCCGGAGGCTGCGGCGGAGATGTTTAAGCTGGCCCTGGCTGCCGGCGTGAATTGTATGGATTTATATAGCCCCAACCCGCAGCTGCACCAAAACGTGGCCAAGGCGATTGCCGGTTGCCGGGCGGATTTTGTGTTGCAGGCCCATTTGTGCACTATTTGGCAGAATGGGCAGTACAAGGCCACCCGCAATTTGGCGGAGGTTAAGCTGGCATTTGAAACGATGTTGACTAATTTGCAGACGGACTATGTCGATATTGGTATGATTCATTATGTGGATACGCCGCAGCTTTGGCAGCAGATTGTCGAAAACGGCATTTTGGATTATGCCAAGGAACTGAAGCAGCAGGGCAAAATTCGCCATATCGGCCTGAGCAGCCATAACCCGGAGGCGGCTTTGGCAGCGGTGGAAAGCGGCGAGGTGGAGGTGCTGATGTTCAGCGTGAATCCTTGCTATGATTTGTTGCCGGCTGATGAAGATGTGGAAACCCTTTGGGCTGACGAAAGCTACGCCAAGCCGCTGCTGAATTTGGAGCCCAAGCGGGAGCAGCTCTACGAAACCTGCCAGCGGTTGGGTGTGGGCATTACGGTGATGAAGGCCTTTGGCGGCGGCGATTTGCTGACGGAGGATTCCCCGGCCGGCCAGGCCTTGACGGTTTGCCAATGCCTGCAATACGCGCTGGACCGGCCTGCTGTGGCGGCGGTGATGGCGGGCAGCCGTTCCGCGGCGGAGCTGGCGGCCTGCCTGCATTATGCGGAAGCCCCGGCGGCGGAGCGGGATTACACCGCGGCTTTTGCCAGCTTTCCTAAAATCAGCTGGCAGGGGCATTGTATGTACTGCGGCCATTGCGCGCCCTGCCCGCAGGGGATTGATGTGGCCACGGTGACTAAGTTTTTGAATCTGGCTAAAGCGCAGGGAGAAATCCCGGAAACTGTGCGGGAGCATTATGCCGCTCTTTCAGCCACGGCCAAGGATTGCGTTGGTTGCGGCGTTTGCGCCGCCCGCTGTCCCTTTGCGGTGGACGCGCCGGCTAATATGCAGGCGGCTTTGGCGCTTTTTGGCTATTAATTGCCTGAAAAATAATCGCAGGGAATGGGGCGAGGCGAATGCTGGCGATAATTAACAGCTGCTCACTGCTGGGGGCGGACGCTTATATGGTGCGGGTGGAGGTTGACGTTTCCAAGGGCATGCCGGCCTTTGACATTGTGGGCCTGCCGGACGCTGCCGTGCGGGAAAGCCGGGAGCGGGTGCGCACCGCTATCCGCAACAGCGGGCTGGAATTTCCCTTTGAGCGGATCACCGTCAACCTGGCTCCGGCTGATGTGAAAAAGGAGGGCGCTAACTTCGATTTGGCGATTGCCGTGGGCCTGCTGGTGGCTACCGGGCAGCTGACGGCCCCGGCGCAGGAGGCGCGGCTGGTTCAAACCGTCTTTTTGGGCGAGCTCTCTCTGGACGGCAGCCTGCGCCGGGTGAACGGTGTTTTGCCAATGTCCCGCATATTGCCGGAAAATGGCGTTGACAACCTGGTTCTGCCGCAGCCAAATGCGGCGGAGGGCGCCTTGCTGGGCCAAACCGCGGTTTGGGGCCTGCGCAGCCTGCGGCAATTTGTCGATTGGTGGCAGGGAAAGGAGCCTTTGCAGCCCACGGTGGTGGACGTGCAGGCTCTTTTCCGCCAGGCTTCGGCCCGGCAGGCCGGCCAGCTGGATATGGCCGATGTGAAAGGGCAGCAGCTGGTGAAGCGGGCGATGGAGATTGCCGCCGCCGGCCGCCACAACCTGCTGATGGTGGGCGCGCCCGGCTCCGGCAAAACGATGTTGGCGCGCCGCCTGCCCACTATCCTGCCGGATTTGACCCTGCCGGAGAGCTTGGAAATCACCCGGATTTACAGCATTTGCGGCCTGCTGCCGGAGGGCAGCCCGCTGATTGTGGAGCGGCCTTTCCGTGCGCCGCACCACACGGCTTCGGCGCAAAGTGTGATTGGCGGCGGGCGGACGCCGCGGCCGGGAGAGGTCAGCCTGGCCCACAATGGCGTCCTGTTTTTGGACGAGCTGCCGGAATTTGGCCGGGCCGTGCGGGAGAGCCTGCGCCAGCCGCTGGAGGATAAGATTGTGACGGTGTCCCGCGTGCAGGGGCGCATGGATTACGACGCGGCTTTTCAGCTGGTGGCGGCGATGAACCCCTGCCCGTGCGGCTTTTTGGGGGATTCCAGCAAGCCCTGCACCTGCACGCCGCACCAGGTGGCGCGCTATCTGGGGCGGGTTTCCGGCCCTTTGCTGGATCGGATTGATTTGCAGGTGAATGTGCAGCGGGTGGAATTTGCGGATTTGAACGATAAAAGCCGACCAGAAAGCTCCGCCGTGATTAAGGCGCGGGTGATGGCGGCCCGGCAAATTCAGCTACAACGTTTTGCTGCGGAAAAAATCTTCGCCAATGCGGATATGAACCGGGCCCAGCTGGAAAAATACTGCCTTATGCAGCCGGCGGCGGAGGCTTTACTGGCTCAGGCCTTTGCCCGACTGAATTTGAGCGCCCGCGCGCATGACCGCCTGCTGAAGGTGGCCCGCACTATTGCCGATTTGGCCGGGGCGGAGCAGATTGAAGCGGCGCATATCGCGGAGGCGGTGCAATATCGCGGTTTGGAAACTTTTTCGGAATATAAATAGAAATTGTGGCATATTGGTATTGAGAAAGGCCATTTAGCTTTACTTGGGTTAAAAAGTTAGTTGTTGCGTTGTGTTTTGAGGGAATAAGAGGGATGCGGAATGTATAGAGGAAGAGTACGCAGCAGATACAAGATGACGGTGGCCGGCTTTATGCTGCTGGCTTTGGCGGCGGCCGTGGCCTGGCTGTTTGGCTATTGCAACAGCGCGCAGTTGCAGGCCTGGCTGGCGGGCTTGCAGGGAGGCGCCGGCGTGGCCGGCCCGGCTCAGGTGCAGCAGGATAAGAGCGATTTGCCGCCGGATTTGCGCCGTATGGCTTGGGAAATTTACGACAATACTTATATTGCCCGCCCACATTTAGATAAAAATTATCAGGTGGACAGTGGGCAATACGATTTGTATGTGCGCGGCGGCCGGCAGGCCAATGCGGAAAGCGACGCGGCCAGGGTTTATGTGCAGGGGGCGGCCTTGCAGGAATATCCTTTGGCCTGTGTTTCCCGCGGTTCGGTGTTTTCCAATCGTGCCGCCGGAAAAATGGTGGCGCTGACCTTTGACGACGGGCCGTTTACTGCCAAAACGCCAAAAATTCTGGAAATTTTGCAGCAAAACGATTGCCGGGCCACCTTTTTCAGCCTAGGCAAATATGTCAGCAATCACCCGGAGCTGGCGCAGCAGGTTTTGGCGGCCGGTTGCGAGCTGGGCAGCCATTCCTGGTTTCATAGCAAGCAGACCAGCCTTTCCGCCGAGGAGCGGGCCGAGGATTTTGCCCGCGTGGCCAAAGCCTTTGAGGAGGCCACCGGCAGTGCGCCTTATCTTTTCCGCGCACCGTATGGGGCGATTGATGACGCGGTTAAGGCGGATTTGACCGAGCAGGATATGATTTCCGTGCTTTGGTCACTGGATACGGAGGATTGGCGGGCGCCCTCGGCCGAGGCGGTTTATAAATCGGTTATGGACGTGGTGCGCGACGGGGATATTATTTTAATGCATGAAAATGCCGAGTACACCGTGGAGGTGCTGCCGCGCATTTTGGCGGCCTTGAAAGAAGAGGGCTATCAGGTGGTGACGGTGAGCGAGTTGATTTACGCCGGCAGCGACGTGAAAGCGGCTGCGGATGGCAATTAGGCGGTGTTATTTGTCGAATAGGGGGCTTCTGTCGAACAAAAACCGGGTCGACAGAAGCTTTTTTTGCGGTTTGCGAAAATTTGAGGTTGCAATGCCGGCAAAGTTTGTATATAATAGTATAGATTTAACTGCAAAATTCATATAAGTAGAAAGTGAGCTGGCTGAAAAAGATGAGCACAGTTGGCAAATATATTTACGCGGCGGAGGGCCGGGAGCAGCCGCTCTATTATCTGGAGGGCGGCAGCGGCTGGCCGGTTTTGCTGCTGCACGGCTGGGGCTGCTCCAGCGAAACTATGCAGCCGGTGTTTCAGCATTTGGCGGCGGATTTTCACGTTTACAATTTTGACCTGCCCGGTTTTGGCTTGAGCCCGGAACCGCCTGCTGCCTGGGACACTGCGGCTTACGCGGCCCTGCTGGCGGAGTTTATCCGGCAAAACTGCGAGCGGCCGCCGGTGCTGGTGGCCCACTCCTTTGGCGGGCGGTTGAGCCTGCGCCTGGCGGCCCAGGGCCTGCCGCATAAAATGGTGCTCACCGGCTGCGCCGGCCTGAAAGCGCACCGGGGCTTGGATTACTACGCCAAGGTTTACAGCTACAAGGCGGCCAAAAAGCTGCTCTCTCTGCCGGGGCTGCGCGGCCAGCGGGAGGAGCTGCTGAACAAGGCCAGGGCCCAAAGCGGCTCCTCGGATTATCGCCAGGCCTCGGAGGTTATGCGGGCGGTGTTTGTGAAAACGGTGAACGAGGACCAAACCCCCAGCCTGCCGCAGGTGCAGGCACCCACCATTTTGTTTTGGGGCGAGCAGGACACCGCCACGCCGCTGGCCGACGGCCGGCTGATGGAAACCAAAATGCGCGACGCTGCCCTGATTGTGAAGCCGGGTGGCACCCACTTTGCCTTTTTGGAGTTTCTGCCGGAGTTCTTGGCGATTATCGACAGCTTTCTCAAGCCAGAAAAGGCGGCGGGCTGCTGAATGAAATGTTGAATGAGGAGGATATGCCTCAATGGATTTTTGGGCAAATTTATTTTTACTGAACAATTACGAGCTGATTGCTGTTGGTTCGCTTTTAAGCTGGCTGCTGTGGCTGATTTATGCCGGCCGCCGTTTGGCCTATTACCTGCAAATGGCCCAGCAGACCAGCTATCGCCCGGAACGCTACTGGCGTTGGCTGAAGCCCAAGCTGGCCGGCGAATTTTTCTGGGCGGACTCGGTGGCGGTGCTGTTGATGTTGGCGGCGTTTTTTGTGGCGACGGGGCACTTTTTTATGCCCAGGCAGGATTGGCAGATTTGGCTGCTGATTGCCGTGCCGCCATTGGCGGCCTTGCTGCCTCTGCTGCTGTGGCGGCGGCCGCAGGTTAAAAAGCCGCTGGTTTGGACGGCGCGGGCCAAACGGCTTTATGCCACGGCCCTGCTGCTTTGGGCCCTGCTGCTGGCGGTGCAGCCGGTTTGCTGTTTCCGCCTGGAGGCGGAGTGCTACTGGGTGCCTTATTCCCCAGTGCTGGCCGGTTTTTTGCCGCTGGCTATGCAGCTGGCCGTGGCTCTGCGCCAGCCCTTTGAGGAGGCGCGCAACCGTCGCTTTGTGCAGGAGGCCGCCAAAATTATTGCGGATTCGCCAAACCTGCTGCGTATCGGCATAACCGGCAGCTACGGCAAAACCAGCAGCAAAATGCTGTTGGGCCGGGTGCTGGCTGAAAATAAATATACGTTGGTGACGCCGGACAGCTACAACACGCCGATGGGCATTACCTTAACCATTCGACAGCAGCTGAAGCCAATCCATCAGGTTTTTGTGGCGGAGATGGGGGCCCGGCAAAAAGGCGACATCAAGGAGCTGTGCGATTTGGTGCAGCCGGAAATTGGCATAGTCACCGCCATTGGCCCGCAGCACCTGGAAACCTTTGGCAGCCTGGAAAATGTGGCCGCCACCAAATTTGAGCTGATTGACAGCCTGCCGCCTTACGGCCTGGCCGTCCTGAATATTGACGATCCAATCATTGCCGAGCGGGCCAAAGCCTTGCAGGTTTCCTGCCGCACCTACGCGCTGGAGCAGCCAGGTGCGGATTACACCGCCACCGACGTCAGCTTTTCCCCGCAGGGCATGCGTTTTGTTCTTAAAACGGCGGAAGGCGGCAGCCAGCCGATTCATACTAAGCTGCTGGGCCGGCATAATATTTACAATATTTTGGCGGCGGCGGCCGTGGGCGAGTATCTGGGCCTGGGGCTGGCGGAGATTGCCCGCGCGGTGGCGCAGACCCCGCCGGTGGAGCACCGCCTGGTGCTGAAGCCGGCCGGCGGTTTTACGATTATCGACGATGCGTTCAATTCCAACCCGCAGGGAAGTAAGGCGGCCGTCGACGTGCTGGCCGCTATGCCCGGCGGCCGCAAAATGATTATCACCCCCGGTATGGTGGAGCTGGGCAGCGAGCAGGAACGCTTGAACCGCGAGTTTGCCGCCTATTGCGCCCAAAAGCTGGATTATGTGTTGATTGTGGGGCAAAAGCAGAGCGGCCCGCTACTGGCCGGCCTGCGCGAGGCGGGCCTGCCACCGGAGCGTTGGCGGGTGGCGGCGGATTTGGCCGAGGCCAGCGCCTTTATGCGCGGCTGGGTGCAGCCGGGCGATTATGTTTTGTTTGAGAACGATTTGCCGGATAGTTACTTATAAAACGGGCTAAAAGGGAAAGACTACGGAAGGAGCTGATCTAATGCAGAAAATCCGTTTGGGCGTGTTTTTTGGCGGGCCCTCGGTGGAGCACGAAATTGCGATAATCTCCGCCGCACAGGCGATGGCGGCGGCCGACCCGGCCAAATACGAGCTGGTGCCGGTTTACATCAGCAAAGACGGCCTGTGGTACACCGGGCCGCAGCTTTTGGATATGAAAGCCTATGCCGATTTGCCTAAGCTGCTGGGCCAGTGCCAGCAGGTGCATATGCTGGCCGACCGGGGCGCACACAAGCTGGTGGCCAAGGGCCGCGGGCTTTTTGCCAAAACGCAGGAGCTGCCGCTGGACGTGGTGCTGCCGGTTATGCACGGCGCGCACGGCGAGGACGGCTGCTTGCAGGGCTTTTTGGAGCTGTTGAATATCCCCTATGCCGGGCCGGGCGTGCTGGCGGCGGCGGTGGGAATGGATAAGATTATGATGAAGAATGTGCTGGCGGCCAATCATTTGCCGGTGCTGCCGGGCCTATGGTTTACGGCTGACGAATGGTTTGCGGAGCGCGAGGCCAGGTTGCAGCAGGCTGAGGAGCAGCTGGGCTGGCCGATTATTGTGAAGCCGGCCAATTTGGGCAGCAGCGTGGGTATCAGCCGGGCGGATAACGCGGTGGAGCTGGCGGCGGCTTTGGACGAGGCGGCCGGCTTTAGCGGGCGGTTGCTGTTGGAGCCCTGCCTGACTGATTATCGGGAGATTAACTGCTCCGTGCTGGGCTACGGGCCCAAAATCCGGGCCTCAGTTTGCGAGGAGCCCCTGACCAGCAACGAATTTTTGACCTATCAGGATAAATATTTGGGCGGCTCCGGCGGGGCCAAAGCCGGCAAGCTGGGCGCAAAAGGCGGCGCAAAGGCTGGCGCAGGGGCCAAGGGCGGCGCTGGCATGAGCAGCGCGCAGCGCCGGGTGCCGGCGGATTTGCCGGTGGAGCAGACGGCGGAAATCCAAAGCCTGGCCGAGCTGGCTTTCACCGCGCTGGACGGCTGCGGGGTGGCCCGCGTGGATTTGCTGCTGGATAAGACCAGCGGCCGCAGTTATATTAATGAGGTGAACACCATTCCCGGTTCACTTTCCTTTTATCTGTGGCAGGCCAGCGGGCTGGATTTTACGGCCCTGATTGACGAGCTGGTGGAATCCGCCTTGTGGCGGCAGCGCAGCAAGGATAAGCTGACTTATTCCTACGATACGAATATTTTGGCCGGTTTGGCGGCCGGCGGCCCGGCTGGAGCCAAAGGCGGCCCCAAAATCGGTGTGAAGTAAGAGCAAAGGAGGTGCGGCGGTTTGGGCATTGCGCATTTGCTGGCCCTGCACAGCCTGCCGGAAATTGGCAATGTGCGGCTGACGGCCCTGCTGGATTACTTTGGCGACGCGGAAACTGCCTGGCAGAACCCAGAGGAATGGCAGCGGGCCCTGCCGCAGCTTTCCGGGGCGGCTTTGGCTCAGCTGCGCCAGGCCAGGCGCGAGCTGGAGCCCTGGGAGCTTTACGAGCGTTTTTTGCTGGCCGATACTAAGCTGGTGACCCTGCCGGAGCCGCATTATCCGCCGTTGCTGGCTCAGATTGACGACCCGCCTTATCTGTTGTTTTACAAGGGGCAGCTGCCGGAGCCGACGGATTTAGCCATTGCTATTATCGGTTCCCGCCGGGCCACCTCCTATGGCCGGGAGGCCGCGGGCTTTTTGGCCGGCGGTTTGGCGCGGGCGGGCGCTTGGGTGATTGCCGGCCTGGCTAGGGGTATTGACACGGCGGCGCATCAGGCGGCCTT
Source organism: Bacillota bacterium (assembly GCA_021769035.1). GTDB lineage: Bacteria > Bacillota > Dehalobacteriia > UBA4068 > UBA4997 > Avidehalobacter. Next base: position 11,358 of record JAETTP010000029.1, read on the forward strand.
GCATGCGGGCGGCAAAACCCTGGGTGTGTTGGGCTGCGGCATTGATTTGGTTTATCCGCGGGAAAACCGCCCGCTTTTTCGGCAAATGGCGGAAAAGGGCTGCATTATCACGGAATATCCGTTGGGTATGCAGCCGCTGGCTAAAAACTTTCCTTTCCGCAACCGCATAATCAGCGGCCTGAGCCAGGGCGTGATTGTGGTGGAGGCCGGGCTGAAAAGCGGCACGCAAATTACGGTGGATTACGCGCTGGACCAAGGCCGCAGCCTGTACGCCGTGCCGGGCAGTATTTTCAGCCCGTTGAGCCAGGGCACCTTTAACCTGCTGAAAAATGTAGGCGTAAAGCCGGTGGCCCGGCCGGAGGACGTGCTGGAGGATTTTCGGCCCGGCGCGCGGCCGGTCAGTGTGCAGCAGCAGCTTTTTACCTCGGCGGAGGAGCCGCCGCCCGGCTTAGATGAGCTGGAGCTGCGGATTTGGCAGGCTTTGGCCGGAGAAAAACGCCATTTTAATGATTTGGCGGCGGAGCTGGCCGTCAGCGCGGGCGAGCTTAGCGCCAAATTGACAATGTGTGAATTAAAAGGCCTGGTGCAGCGGGCGGAGGGGCAATATTTCAGCCGCCGGACGGCCAGGCTTTAAGAAATAAATTGAGTAAAAAAATAATTTGAGGTGCAGATTTTAATATGGGAAAAACACTGATTGTTGTCGAATCACCAACCAAGGCCAAAACCATTGGCAAATATCTGGGCTCCAACTATGTGGTGCTTTCATCAATGGGGCACGTGCGGGATTTGCCCAAAAGCACGCTAGGCGTTGATGTGGAAAATGAGTTTGAACCGCATTATATCACTATCCGCGGCAAGGGCACGATTTTGAAAAGCCTGCGCACGGAGGCCAAACGGGCCGACCGCGTTCTGCTGGCTAGCGACCCTGACCGCGAGGGCGAGATGATTGCCTATCATCTGAAAGGCTATCTGGACAATGTTGACGAAAAATGCCGGGTGGAGTTTCACGAAATCACGAAAGAAACCGTGAAAAAGGCGGTGAAAACGCCGCGCGGGCTGGATATGGACCGTATTTATGCCCAGCAGGCCCGCCGGGTGCTGGACCGTCTGGTGGGCTACAAGCTTTCGCCGCTGCTGTGGGCCAAGGTGAAAAAGGGCCTTTCCGCCGGGCGGGTGCAATCGGTGGCGGTGCGGATGATTTGCGACCGCGAGGCGGAAATCAACGCCTTTGTGCCGGAAGAGTACTGGACCTTGCAGGCCAGCCTGAAAACGGAGGGCGGCCCGTTGGCGGCCCAGCTGGCCCGCATAGACGGCAAAACGGCCCAGGTGCACAATCAGCAGGAGATGGACGAAATTTTGGCGGCCTTGCAAGGCCAGCCTTTTCAGGTGGAAAAAATCAGCCAAAAGGAGCGCAAACGTAATCCGGTGGCTCCTTTCACCACCAGCAGCATGCAGCAGGAGGCCTATCGCAAGCACGGCCTGCTGACTAAAAAAACTATGCAGCTGGCCCAGCAGCTTTTTGAGGGCATCAGCATCGGCAAACAGGGCGTGGTGGGCTTGATCACCTATATGCGTACGGATTCCACCCGCATTGCGCCGGAGGTGCAAAAGCAGGCCCGCGAGTTTATTGCCGAGCAGTACGGCCCGGAATATATCCCGGCGGAGCCGCGCGTTTACCAGAGCAAGGGCAAAATCCAGGACGCGCACGAGGCTATCCGCCCAACGGACGTCACCCGGCGGCCGGCGGAGGTGCGGCAATATTTGACACCGCAGCAGTTTAAGCTTTACAAGCTGATTTGGGAGCGTTTTGTGGCCAGCCAGATGTCCTCGGCGGTTATCGACACCACCACGGTGGATTTGCAAAACGGCCGCTACACCTTCCGGGCCAGCGGTTCGGTAATCTGCTTCCCTGGTTTTATGCAGCTTTATATCGAGGGGCAGGACGACGAGAGCGAAAAAGAAGATTTGGGCTTGTTGCCGCCCTTGCAGCAGGGCCAAAGCCTTGCGGCGGAAAAGCTGGAGCCCAAGCAGCACTTCACCGCGCCGCCGCCGCGCTACACCGAGGCTATGCTGGTGAAAACCCTGGAGGAAAAGGGTGTGGGCCGGCCCAGCACCTATGCGCCGATTGTGGATACGATTATCGGCCGCGGTTACGTGGTGCGTGAGGATAAGCATTTTTACTCCACCGAGCTGGGCACGGTGGTGGTGAATATGCTGAAAGAGGGTTTCCCGGATATTATTGATATTGACTTCACCGCCGGGTTGGAAGCGCACCTGGACGAGGTGGAGGAGGGCAAGCGCAACTGGCGGCAGATTGTGGGCGAGTTCTATCAGCCGTTTGCCGAGGAGCTGGCCAAAGCCGAGGCGGAGCTGGAAAAGGTGGATTTGGCCCCGGAATACAGCGGCGACACCTGCGAGCTTTGCGGCAAGCCAATGGTCTATAAGCTGGGGCGTTACGGCAAGTTCTTAGCCTGCTCCGGCTTCCCGGAATGCCGCAACACCAAGGCGATTGTGATTAGCGCCGGGGTGAAATGCCTGGCCTGCGGCGGGGAGATTATCCAGCGCAAAAGCCGGGGCGGCCGCGTGTTTTACGGGTGCAGTAATTACCCGGAATGTAAATATGTTTCCTGGGAAAAGCCGATTGAGGAGGCCTGCCCGGAATGCGGGGTGCAGCTGGCGGAGCGCAAGCTGAACTCCGGCCAGGTTTTGCGGGTTTGCCCCAATGCGGACTGCCCTAGCAACGCCAACAAGAAGAAGCGCAAAAAGGCCAGCGCCGACGCGGCTATGCAGAAAGCGGCCCAGCAGGCGGCCAAAAAGATTAAAAAGGGAACTGAGAACTGATTTATGAAAAAAATTAAGATTATCGGTGCGGGCCTGGCCGGGGCGGAGGCCGCCTGGCAAGCCGCTGCCCTGGGCTGCCCGGTGGAGCTTTGGGAAATGCGCCCGGCCCGGCGTTCGCCTGCCCACAGCACGGATTACTTTGCGGAGCTGGTTTGCAGCAATTCCTTGCGGGCGGCCGGGCTGACCAATGCCGTGGGCCTGCTGAAAGAGGAAATGCGCCGCCAAAACTCCTTGATTATGGCCTGCGCCGATTTATGCCGGGTGCCTGCCGGCGGTGCGCTGGCTGTCGACCGGGAGGGTTTTGGCCGGGCCGTGACGGAGCGCATTTTGGCCGAGCCTAACATCACCGTGCATTACGCCGAAGTGCAAAGCCTGGCCGATCTGTTGGCTGAGGATAGCCTGGTTATTGTGGCGGCTGGCCCGCTGCTGGACGGTGCGTTGGCCGAGGATTTGCGCCGGCGGCTGGGCGTGGACGGAGCCGCCGGCGAGTATCTGCATTTTCACGACGCGGTGGCCCCGATTGTGGACGGCGCAACTATTGATATGAGCAAGGTTTATTGGGCCTCGCGCTACGGCAAGGACGGTGATTTTCAGCCGGCGGAGGCGGCCGGCCACGCCGGCGATTATCTGAACTGCCCAATGGACAAGCAGCAATATCTGCATTTTTATCAAGAGTTGCTGGCGGCGGAGCGCGTGCCGCTACATGATTTTGAGCAGGAAAAGGATTTTGAGGGCTGCATGCCGATTGAGAGCATGGCTCGCCGAGGCGAGGACACCATTCGTTTTGGCCCGCTGAAGCCGGTGGGCCTGGGCAACCCGCACGCCGAGGGCCGGGAGCCTTACGCTGTGGTGCAGCTGCGGCAGGACAACGCGGCGGCAACGCTGTTTAATCTGGTGGGCTTCCAGACGCGCCTGACCTGGCCGGAGCAAAAGCGGGTTTTCCGGCTGATCCCCGGCTTGGAGCAGGCGGAGTTTTTGCGCTTTGGCGTAATGCACCGCAACAGCTTTATCAACTCGCCCCGGCTGCTGACGCCGGCCCTGTGCTTAAAATCAGACGAGCGCATTTACTTTGCCGGCCAGATTACCGGCGTGGAGGGCTATGTGGAAAGCGCGGCCTGTGGGCTGGCGGCCGGGCGCAACGCGGCCAGGGCGGCCCAGGGCTTTCCGCCGCTGGTTTGGAGCCGACAGACGGCGCTGGGCGGGCTTTTGGGCTGGCTGCAAACGCCGAACCCCAACTTTCAGCCGATGAACGTCACCTTTGGCCTGATTGAACCCTTGGGCTACAAGGTGCGGGGCAAGCAGAACAAAAACCAGCGGCTGGCGGAGCGGGCTTTGGCGGTTCTTGATGAAATGCTGGCGGGTATGTGAAGTTAAACAAAATTGGTTGAATTTACGTTCTGTTTATAGTATAATAGTATAATAATATAATAGATATAAATGGGTAGTGTGGTTAAATATTGCAGATTAATTGAAAAAGGAGGCTTAAATGAATGGTGGAGATTAAGGGCACCACGATTTGCGGCGTTAAGCGGGACGGCAAGGTGGCCATTGCCGGCGACGGCCAGGTGACGATGGGCCAAAGCATTGTGATGAAGAACACGGCCCGCAAGGTGCGCCGCCTGTATAAAAACCAGGTGGTGGTGGGCTTTGCCGGGGCGGTGGCCGACGCTTTTACGCTTTGCGATAAATTTGAGGGTTATCTGGAGGAATATCACGGCAATTTGCAGCGGGCCGCGGTGGCGCTGGCCAAGGAATGGCGCACGGACAAAATGCTGCGCAACCTGGAGGCGTTGATGGTGGTGGCCTCCGGTCAGGATATGCTGATTCTCTCCGGCAACGGCGAGGTGATTGAGCCGGACGACGGCATTGCCGCCATTGGCTCCGGCGGCGCCTACGCGTTGGCCGCGGCCCGGGCTTTGCTGGCTAATACGGAGCTTTCCGCCAAGGAGATTGCCTACAAGGCTATTGATATTGCGTCAGATATTTGCATTTTCACTAATAAGAATATTATTACGGAAGAGGCTTAAACAAAGGAGGCAGTGTGATGCAGGAATTAACGCCGCGACAGATTGTGGCTGAACTGGACAAATATATTATCGGCCAGCTGGACGCCAAAAAAAGCGTGGCCGTGGCTTTGCGCAACCGCTACCGCCGCAAATGCCTGGGCGAGGCCATTCAGGACGAAATTATGCCCAAAAACATCATTATGATTGGCCCCACCGGCGTTGGCAAAACGGAGATTGCCCGGCGGCTGGCCCGGCTGGTGAGCGCGCCTTTTATCAAGGTGGAAGCCACAAAGTATACCGAGGTTGGCTACGTGGGCCGCGATGTGGAGGGGATTATCCGCGATTTGACGGAGACCGCCGTGCGTATGGTTAAGGCGGAGCAGCTGGAGCAGGTGCGCCCCAAGGGTGAGGCCGCGGCTGAGGAGCGGCTGGTGGAGCTGCTGGCCCCCACCAAACGGGAGAAGAAGCCGAAGAACCCGATGGAAATGCTGTTTGGCGGCGGCAGCGACGACAAACCCACCGAGGAAGAACGGCAGTTTATGGAGGACAACAAGGCCCGGCGGGAGCAGGTGCGGCGGATGCTGGCCTTGGGCGAGATGGAGGACCACCTGGTGGAGATTGAGGTGGAGGAGCAGAACAGCTTCCCGGTTTCTGCCAGTATGGAGGAGATGGGCCTGAATTTTCAGGATATGCTGGGCAGCTTTATGCCGAAAAAAACCTACAAACGCCAGGTGACGGTCAGCGAGGCCCGCAAAATTTTGGTGCAGGAGGAAAGCGCCAAGCTGCTGGATATGGACGACGTGAAAGCCAAAGCCATTGAGCGGGCGGAGCAAAGCGGCATAGTGTTCATTGACGAGATTGATAAAATCACCGGCCGCGGCGGCAACAGCACCGCCGACGTGGCCCGCGACGGCGTGCAGCGGGATATTCTGCCCATTGTGGAGGGCAGCACGGTGATGACCAAATACGGCCAGGTGAAAACCGACTATATTTTGTTTATTGCCGCTGGTGCGTTTTCGATGAGCAAGCCCTCCGATTTGATACCGGAATTGCAGGGCCGCTTCCCCATTCGGGTGGAGCTGGAAAGCCTGACCGAGGAGGATTTTAAGCGCATTTTGCAGGAGCCGCAAAACTCCCTGGTTAAGCAATATGTGGCCTTGTTGCAGGCCGACGGCGTGGACGTTTGCTTCACGGAGGACGGCATTGAGGCTTTAGCCAAGATTTCCTATCAGGTGAACGCCACCACGGAGAACATCGGCGCGCGCCGCCTGCACACCGTTTTGGAAAAGGTGCTGGAGGAGCTGCTGTTCATTGCGCCGGACGCTTCCCTGGATAAGGTAATAATCGACCGGCCTTATGTGGAGAACAAATTGTCGGCACTCGCAGACAACGAAGATATGAGCAGATTTATTTTATAGGATTCAAGTTCACTAGCAGTACATCTGCTTTGTCGTCAGTTTGTTCAATTCGTCGGCGTATTTTAATACGCCTGCCTCATTTCACAAGCTGACTTCGCGCATCTGCACCGCTATTGAACTGAAGCTAATATTGTTAATAACATAATATTGGAGGTAAAATGAGTTATGAAAAGCTTGAAGAAATTAGCCGCCTTGCTGCTGGCGGTTATGTTGCTGGGCGCGCTGACTGCCTGCGGCGGCGATAGCCAGCCCAATCAGCCGGCTGGCGGCGGCAATGATAATCCGCAGGGAGGCAACCAGATTTTGGAAACCGGCCTCACGCAGGTGGCGGAGCTGGAAGTGGCCGCCGGGGCGGAGCCGGCCGCGCTGGAAATTCCGCAACTGGCGGAGGCGGCGGATAATGCGGTGCTGGCGGAATTTAACACGGACATTCAGGCCAAGCTGACCGAGTGGCAGCAAGCCTTGATGGAGGGCGAAACCCTGCTGGTGCGGGCCTGCGTGCTGGATACCGAAAATTATCTGAGCGTGCTGCTGACTAAGGAAGTTGCGCCGAACTACGGCAGCGACGGTGAAGTTTATTACTACGTTTACGACAAGATTGTTGATAACAAAATGGATGTGGAATATGCCAAGGCTTGGATGAGCCTGAGCGAGGACGCCATTGCCGAGGCCGTGAACGCCTATATGGAGGAGGGCCAGAAGTGGGTCAGCTGCAACGCCGACGCTTTCTATGTCGATACTGACGAAAAGGCCGTTTTCCTGGTGTCTGCTAAGGTTCGCCAGGAGGGCGCGGAGGATTGGACCTACATCTACGTGCTGAAAGACGGCGCGATTGTGGGCAGATTGTCGCAGCTGGTGGAGCAGATTAATCAGTAAATGGCAATTTCTGCAAAATAAATGAAAAAAACAGCCGCATTGTTAGCATTTTGTGAAAAAAAAGCTTGCAGTGCGGCTTTTGTTGTGTTAAAATATAAGACGTATGAAAAAACACACGGCGGCGGATTGGCATTGCCAGTGCCCTCCCGATCGGGAGGATGCGGTGCTTTGGAGGCCGCCGGAGGTGTAAACAAAAGGAGGAATTTAAAATGGCAGTAATTTCTATGAAACAACTGCTGGAGGCCGGCGTGCATTTCGGCCACCAAACCCGGAGATGGAACCCCAAAATGGCGCGTTTTATCTTCACTGAACGGAACGGTATCTACATTATTGACTTGCAAAAAACAGTACACAAGGTGGATGAAGCTTATAACTTTATGAAATCTGTGGCTGCCGAGGGCAAGGACATTTTGTTTGTGGGCACCAAAAAACAGGCTCAGGAGGCTATTAAGGACGAGGCTTTGCGTTGCGGTATGTTCTACGTGAACGAGCGTTGGCTGGGCGGTATGCTGACCAACTTTAACACTATTCAAACCCGTATTCGTCGCCTGCGTGAGCTGGAGAAAATGGAAGAGGACGGCACTTTTGAGAAGTTGCCCAAAAAGGAAGTTGCTCAGCTGAACCACGAAAAGGAAAAGCTGGAACGTTTCCTGGGCGGCATTAAAGATATGAAGAAAAAGCCCGGCGCTATGTTCATTGTGGATCCTCGCAAGGAGCGTATTGCTGTGGCTGAGGCCAAACGCCTGCATATTCCGATTGTGGCGATTGTGGACACCAACTGCGACCCGGATGAGATTGATTATCCCATTCCTGGCAACGACGACGCTATCCGGGCCGTGCGCTTGCTGTGCGGCAAAATGGCCGACGCGGTGATTGAGGGCAACCAGGGCGTTTCGATGGCGGAGGCACCGGTGGCTGCGCCTGAGGCCGAGGCGGCTGAAGCTCAGCCGGCGGCAGCGGAATAAAGACTTTTACACTATAGGAGGAATAGGCATGATTAGTGCAGCAATGGTTAAAGAACTGCGCGAAAGAACCGGCGCAGGTATGATGGATTGTAAGAAAGCGCTGACCGAAACCAATGGCGATATGGAAGCGGCTATTGATTTCCTGCGAGAGAAAGGCCTTTCCCAGGCTGCCAAAAAATCCGGCCGCGTTGCCGCTGAGGGCATTGTGGCTGTGGGCTTTTCGGCAGACGGCAAGCAGGGCGCTGTTATTGAGGTGAACTCGGAAACTGACTTTGTGGCCAAAAACGAGGAGTTTGTGAATATGGTGAACTCCTTTGTGCAGGTGATTTTGGCTAATGATTTTGCTACCACCGACGAGCTGTTGGAGGGCAAGCTGGGCGACGGCACGGTGCGTGATGAGTTGACCGCTAAAATTGCTAAGATTGGCGAGAATATGACTTTGCGCCGTTTTGCTAAATTTGCCGAGCCGGGAACCATTTCCGCCGGTTATGTGCATGGCGACGGCAAGATTGGCGTGCTGGTGGAATTTGCCACTGAGGCCGCCGATGTGGAAACTGTGAAAACGATGGGCCGCGACGTGGCTATGCAGGTGGCTTCAATGGACCCGCAGTTTGTTGATGAAAACGACGTTGACCCGGCTTATCTGGAGCGCGAAAAGAAGATTTTGATTCAGCAGGCTTTGAACGAGGGCAAACCGCAGGAGATTGTGGAGAAAATGGTGGTTGGCCGCTTGAAGAAAGAGTTGAAAGAAACCTGCCTGTTGGAGCAGAAGTTTGTGAAAAACGGCGACATCAGCGTGGCGGAATATGTTAAGCAGATTGCTAAGGCCGTGGGCGCCGACGTGACCGTGAAGCGTTTTGTGCGCTACAAGGTTGGCGAGGGCATTGAAAAGCAGGTTGATGATTTGGCGGCTGAGGTTGCCAAGATGACCGCAAAATAAGCTCACGCTATATTTATTGAATGGCTAACCAAAAGCGATATTCCTTGATAATTTGAGGAATATCGCTTTTAAGCTTTGCCGTAAAAAAGGAGAAGTTGCCTTGCGTTTTCATAATCCCTTTGCCGATTTGTCCCGCTTTGAGCTGTGGTTGTGGCTGGTTTCTATGGCGGTGATTTTGGTCGCCTCCTTGTTGGCGCCGGAAACGAACTATTTTAATATGTTTGTGTCGCTGTTGGGCGTGACCTCTTTGATTTTTATTTCCAAGGGCTACGTTTTAGGCCAGGTGCTTACCGTGTTTTTTGCTCTTTTATACGGCGTGGTGTCGTTTTTCTGCCGCTATTACGGCGAAATGATAACCTTTATGGGAATGACCGGCCCGGTGGCGGTGTGCTCCATTGTTTCCTGGCTGCGGCACCCCTATGCCGGCACTAGAGAGGTGCAGGTGAGCCGCCTGAGCAGCCGGCAGGCCTGGCTGCTGGCCGGGGCCGCCGTGCTGGTTACGCTGGGCTTTTACTTTATCCTGGGCGCGCTGGGCACCGCCAACCTTTTCGTCAGCACGGTTTCCGTTACGGCCAGCTTTGTGGCCTCCAGCCTGGCCTTTTTGCGCAGCCCCTATTATGCCCTGGCCTATTCTGCTAATGACTTGATTTTGGTGGTGCTTTGGGGCTTGGCTGTCCTGGAAAGTCTGGCCTATATCCCAATGCTGGCCTGCTTTTCGGTGTTTTTCTTTAATGATTTGTATGGTTTTTACAACTGGCGGCGTATGCAGAAGCGGCAGCGGGGCTAAGAGGCCGGCTCGTCCAACACCCAGGGCAGGGTCAGGCAAAAGTCCAGGTCAAAGTGCGGTTCCGGGAAGCCGGGCGCACCGAAAGGATAGGGCTCGTGGCCACAGCGGCCGAGCTCCTCAGTTGGGCTTGGGCTGAGGATTGTGCCGGCCAGCCGATAGCTGAACTGGTATAGCTGGCCGTCCTCATTTGGGTAAAGCTGGCAAACATAGGTGGCCTTTTCCGCGGGAATGCCAAGTTCGTCCAGGACAGCCAGCACTTGCCGGGGCAGCTGCCGCCTTTTGGCTAAACTGATGAAGTTGTGGCAGTAAGCGCAGTCGCAATCCCAGCCTGTAAAGGCGGCGTACCAGTTTTGGGTGCTTTCCGTGTTGATTGTCACTTGGCTGCCAAATAGGTAGGTTTTCATCGGTCATCAGGCTCCTTTGGGCTGTTTGCTGAATTCTTCCGGCGAGAATGGAACGCTGCCCGTTGGGCCTCGGCGGCCTCCTCGCGGGTTTGAGGCAGGGGAACCTCCCGCCATTTGATTGTAGATTTCATACCTTGTTTTTCAAATATAAAGTGTTCCGTGGACATTATATTCTTTTTAGCGAAAAGCGATTGTTTGGGATTGCTGCCGCTGGGGAAGCCGTTGATAATCTCCTTGTAGAACAGACGCAGCAGCTCGGTTTGGTCGCCGCACTGCGGGGTGAGGGCCAGCAGTTTACGATAGATGCGGGCGGTTTGCGGAAACAGCCGCCGGGAAATTAGCAGCAGGCCCACCAAGGCATAGCAAATGGTAACCAGGGTTATGATGATGATAAAGATTACCCCCACAACCTCATCAGAATTGAGCTCTGGCGGGAAAGGCTTGCCGGCAAATTCACCCCACATAATCCAACCAAACAGAGCGGTTGCCAGGCAACCGAACAGGAACAGGGAAACACCCAAAGCCAGATAATCGCGGGTGAGATAATGCTGGGCCTGTTTTTCATAAAATACTTGCTGTTCTCGATAATCCTCCGGGAAATCCGGGCTAACCTTGGGTTCGCGCAGCAGCAGGCCGATGATGATTGAGGTGAGCAGCACAAAATCCTTGAAAATAATCATAAATATGCCGTAAATTGGGAATTTTACCAGGAAGATATTAACTTGGCATAGGTCGACTATGGTGAATGGAAAGCCGTCTAATAGTAGACCGCCATAAAGAGCCAGCAGAGCCAGGGCGGTGAATATCTCCAGGCCGAACGTCAGCAGCCATTCCCACAAACGGGTGCGATAGAGCAGGGAGTATACTATCGTGAGCGCGGCAAAAGCAGCCAGCCAGGCCAGCAGCTCATATATGAAATCTTGAGTGAGGGTTTGGGCCACCAGCCGCACCAGCTCATAAGAGGCCCAGGCGTCGCCAAAAAAGGCGCCAAAAACGATACTGGAGGCAATTAGATAGGTGCCGCCCAGCACCATTGGAATCAAGATCGCCATTGTTTTGACAAGCAGCGAGCGGTTGCGCATAGCGTTAAACATAGTGCGGATTACCAAAAAGGCGGAAGCATAAGTTTGCGCCAGCACCAGCAGCAGGCTGTTGCTATAGCCCACGCCGCCTAACAAAATGTTAATGAACAGATTAAAAGCTTGCATTATACCAATCCCCCTTAAATTAATTATAGCACAGTGGGGCCAAAAATGCACTATATTTTGCGGAATTTTGTCTGTAATTTGTTGTGTGCAAAAGGGGCTTGACTAAATAGCTGGGAAATGATATAATTCAAACAGTATGGAGGCGTAGCTCAGTCGGTTAGAGTGCTTGCTTGACATGCAAGAGGTCACTGGTTCGATTCCAGTCGTCTCCACCAAAACAATATAATCCGAACCTAACGCCAATCGGCAGTGGGTTCGGATTTTTAATTTATTTGGAAGAATTGAAAAACTACTAAAACCATAAGCGTCAGAAAACTTTTATTAACCTGTTTTCTGGCGCTTATTCTATGCTATTTGCACAGTTTGAGCTGTTTGGCTTGCCATTCTGCTAACTCTTGCTTACCTGACTCACTTTCGTAATATGTTTGAATAATCGGTAGCAAACTTCTGGCTATGGCTTCAATAGCATAATCTGGTATTTCCATTCTGCTGTCGTTGCTAATGTCTGTTTCTTTTTCAGTCATTCAATACCTCCAAAATTTAGATTTTATGCTAAATTGGTAGTTGTATTATACATTTGGCACTCTCCTTTCTGGTATTACCCTATATACCCTATATTCATAAACCGTTATAATCCGCTATTTATAAGGCTTACAGCCTTTCTAAATGCGTAGAATTTTGGTAACGCAGCCGCTGTCTGGCTGCCTCTTTGCGTTTCCGCTCTATAACGGAGCAATCAAAGCAATACTTAGCCCTATTTGAGCCAGCTATAAATGACTTGCCACAAATTAAACATTGTTTAGCTCTTTGTTTATGTAGTAATGTTGCTGATAATTCTTTATCCAGTGGCAAAACCGCTTCCTTAAACCATTTACATAATAGAGTTCTTGAGATAGCTTGAGGGCAAATCGTTTCCAACATAATACAGCGGCCATTTTCGTAATTGCAGCATTCATTAAGTAATTTTCTGACTTTACGGTATTGGTTATAATTCATAACTGGTGCGTTTGCAGTTATCCGCCTCCTCCTCTTACAATGCAAATAACCACAGGCTGTCAAGACCTGCGGTTATTGTTTCCAAAATATTTAATTATTACGTATATTTTAACTTACTTTATAATAAATGTCAAGCCTTATTAGGAAGGGGATATTTTTTTATGGAAAATATTTACAAATTATATGAAGATGATGTATAATATGTAAAAATTATGTATTGGAGAAAATCAAATGTCATTTGAAGCAAAAGAAAAATCTGTGGATAGATTATTAAACGATGCGATATATTATATACCTCGAAATCAAAGACGCTATGTTTGGGAAGAACAAAACTGGAGAGATTTGTATGAGGATATAATGCTAGTTGTTGATGGTTTAGCTGAATCCCATTTTCTTGGTAGTATTGTTTTAAAAAATGAAGGCAAGGAGGATGGTTTATCAAAATACACAATAATTGATGGGCAGCAAAGAATATTAACACTTACAATTTTTCTCTCAGCAATAATGTTTGTTTTTAAACAACGTAATATGATAAATGATTTCGGTGGAACAACAAAATATTTGTTAGCTACAGATCATAAAAATAATTTTAGAGAAATTGTTTATCCAGAATATCATTTATCTTTAACGAAGTTAATTAATAACATTAAAAATATATCACACGAAGAAATTTTGCAATATAATATTGAAACATTTTCTAGATTATGTTTAGTATCTGAGGATAAAGATAAACAAATTCTCAATGCTTTTTGTTTTTTTGCAAATAAAATAAGTGAATTCTCTGATGAAAAAATATTGGCTATACGTGATGCTATAATCAATATTGGTTATGTAGATATACTATCTTCCACAGAAGAGGATTCGTACACAATATTTGAAATTCTAAACGCACGAGGTATAGATTTAGAAGATCACGAATTATTAAAGAATTATATAATGAGATATTTACGACCTATTGAACGTAGGGATGATGCAAAGCAAATTTGGAGCGAAATTGAATATAAATTAAAAGGAAACATCAAAGATTTTTTACGACATTATGCTATTCATAGATATAATTATAATAGTAAAAATCCTATTAGCATATATAAGACTATTCAAAATGAAACCCACGGAAGAAATATTGATCAACTACTTGATGACATAAATTGTAAAGCTCGTTATTATAATGATATAATTAATCCTAAATGTGATAATATTGTTGAATATGATGTTTTTTCATTGTTTAAAACTAAAAGATTTAAGATTATTCGTCCTTTTCTTCTTAGTATTATGCATAAGAAAGAACAAAAACAAATAACTACTGAACAATATGAAGTTACTTTAAAATTTATATGTAATTTCTTTATATGCTATATAATAATTGGACAAGAAAGATCAAACACATTAGGTGATATGTTATATAAATGTGCATATCAATTTGAAACAAATTATTCAAATGATTTACTTGAAAAATTTTTATGTGATATGAAAAAAAAATTTCCACCTTTAGATTCTTTTATAAATATGTTTAAAACTATAGGTTGGTCCAATCATTGGCAAATTTATAGGGATACAAAATGTAAAGAAAAGTGCCAATTAATTCTTTCTCTTATAGAAAAATATGTATCTAATCGAAATATAAACATTGATGTATCTATTGAACATATTTTACCAGACTGTGAAGATATAAAAAATGCACAAATTGGTAATATGTTTTATCTCGAACCATCATTAAATGAACGATGTGCTAATAAAGAACTTAGAGAGAAAATTCCTATCTATAAAACATCATCGTTAAAATGTCCACAAGGTTTTGCAAATAGGTACGAAAAAAAAGATTTTTTACCAGATGAAAGAACAGTTTTCTTAGCCAGATTATTATATAATAATATACTTGGTATTTCTGATTAAATTAAATAATATAATATAAAAAATTATGATACTGTTCCTAGTGAGATTTTTATCACTAGGAACTATTTTATATTTTATATTTCTTACTTTGATAAAGATATAACCATATTATCTTATTAATCTTTATAAAATTTATTTCAGAAAAAGAGTTTCATAGATAATGTATAATAAATTGCGCAAATAAAAAAGACACGGTTTGCAAATTCTGTTAGAATGAAGTATCGACACAACATTCCTAAAGGAGGAGCAAACCATGTCAGAAAAAATTGTA
>JAETTP010000030.1 GCA_021769035.1 Bacillota bacterium
GGCCATACGCACTGGACAATGATTTTGCTGGCCGCGTTGCTTTGCATACCGTTAGATTTAACCAATGAGTGTATGCCCTGGCATTTGCCACTGGCCTTGCAAGGAGTGATTGGCGGATTGACGATTACGGTAGCAGAGCTGCTGGCCGGGTTGATACTTAACGTTTGGCTGGGGCTGGGGATTTGGGATTACTCTGGCTTGTGGGGCAACCTTTGGGTGCAGATATGCCCGCGCTTTGCGTTGCTTTGGTGTGTGCTGGCCGTGCCGGCGATTGTGATATTCGACTGGTGGAGTTATCTATTTGGCTGTGGGGAGCGGCCGAGATACAGCCTTGTTATTTTTTGAATAAAGCATATTGACTTTTGTCAAAAATAGGTTTATACTAAATAACGTAAAAATTTAATAATGAAGCAATATATTGTTCCCAGCCTTTAGTCTGTGCCTGATAAATAGCACAGAGGCGGGGAGAACAAGGAATTCGGTTGGAGTCCGAAGCTAATAAAATACACCATAATGCTGTAAATGCAGGAGCAATTTCGCCGTGATGCGAATCGGTCACTGGGCCTAAAGGGGGCTTGGGAAGGCTGGCGGAAAAGCGTATCTCATCTTGATGGGACAAATGCATAAGCCAGAATATTTGCGGTATATTGTTTACATAAGTAATGCTTTGCTTATAAAGTTTTCTGTTCGATGGGTGTAACAGAAAATCAGTAGCTTAAATAGGCTTTTTGGTCTGTTTTGGCTAGGGGTTTTCTGTTACACCTTTTTTTGTTTTGGAGGATGTTGGAATGGAGAATAAACAGGAGGAACTGCGACAAGCCAAAAAGCTGGCCAAGGAGGCTATGCAAAGAAGAGAGCGGCGTTTTATGCGGCGATATGCCAAGGCCAGCGACGACGAGCTTTTGGCTTATCTGCGCGGGTGCGCGGAGGAGTTGGGTTTTGCGCCCAATGCCGGCGACGTTTTGGGGGCGCAGCTTTTTAAAAAGCGTTTTGGGCCCTGGCCGCAGGTTTTGCAACGGGCTGGTTTGAACCTTACAACGCTGGGCGAGCGAACGCATACGCCGGCAATTTTTGAACGCGAGGTGCAACGGCAGTTGGGGTATCATCAAAAAACGATGCGCCAACTGGAAATCGACGAGGCGGAATTTGCCGGGTTGCACAGCGCCGATACTGACGATGAGCTTTTGGCTTATCTGCGCGGTTGGGCTGAGCGTTTAAAGCACTCTCCCAATGTATGTGAAGTTATTGGCGGTGATTACATTGCCAAGCGGTTTGGTAGCTGGAATAAAGCCCTGGTGTTGGCCGGCCTGCCCAAAGCTCCCAGCAACCCGCCCAAACGCTGGCACCGCTTGATGTATCTGGCGGAGCTTAGACGACAGCGGGAAATTGGTATGGAGGAGCGCCGCGAAGCGGAACGGAAAGGAGGATAATCTTTTTTGCCTAATCAAAATTTATTATAAAGGAGTTTGCATAAAATGAAGAAAAAGAAGTTTTTAAGCATTTTGCTGATACTGGCAATGTGTTTTCAGCTTTGGCCGAGTGCGGTTTGGGCCGCAACTGACGGCGTGGAAGAAGCTGCGGCGGAAGCCAACACGGCTTACGCCTTGCAGCAGGACGCGGCGCTGTTTGCGGCCAGGGCCGGTGAAACATTTACGGTTGATTACACCGTGCAGAAAGACGGCAAGTTTTTGATGGCCCCACAGCTGGACCAAGAAATTGATTCCCAACTGGCGGAAAGCTACGGTTACCTGGACAAAGTGACCGACGGTATTTCCGCGTTGGACGTTTTGGTGGCGGCGCACGTTGCCAACTACGGCGACAGCTTCACCAAGGATACAGCGCAGAACTATTTGACGCTGGACGAAAACGGCAAAATCAGCAAAATGTTTGCCCAAGGTGGCAACTGCGGTTTTGTGGTGAACCGTTTTGCCCCGGCGGACGAGGCAGTGAACGCCGCGCCGGTGAAAGAAAGCGTTTCTCTGGTGGAATTTTTCTTTTATCAAGAAAATGACGAATATCTGACTTTTGTTTTACACCCCAACACAATGGCTACCTACAACAACTATACTAATGCGTATTCTTATAAGCCAAAAGCCGCAAATGAACAGCCAACCAACTATTATCTGGCCGGCGGCAATGTGCGGAAGACTGTTGGTAACACGGCTTTAAAAGGTAATGTTGAACCAAAGGATGGTATGCAGCTATATCTTGTGGATGCAGCTACGGGCGAGCTGACCCCGATTGCCGATGCTGTAACCGGCAGCCAATCTATTGATAAGCTTGCGGCCGGCGGTGTGCAGCACGCCTGGACGGAAACCGGCAAATTCCTGCTGACGGCCAAGCCTGTAAACGGTGACGATAATTACCTGCTGCCTTTGTGCCGCCTGTGGGTTATGCAACGGCCCAAATTAAGCAACATGACGTTTTATGCTGACAGCAGTGATTATGCGGCCAATAAAGAAAGCCACCCGCAAGGCACCCTGTTTTTGACGGCAGCCTTTGACCCTGAAAAGCTGACGGGCCAAACCTTAAAAGCTCCGGATTATCTCAATCAGGTTTTTGTGGCGGCCACGGTCGATGGCGTTGAGGGGATCTTTGATAACGGAACGAAATCCGTCAAGCTGGAAGACGGCACCGGCGCTAAACTTATGTTTAATGGCAGTACCAATAATTACAAATGGTGTCCCTGGCCTAAAGGTTATTTGGATATTTGTTTTTCTGCTTCTGGCATTGGCAATATCTCTAATTATAAGATTAATGTAGAGCAATATACTACATTAAAAAATATTCTTATCGCAGATACCGCTCTTGCCGGTTTTAATCGTGATGAGTTAAATTATACGGTGAGTGCGGCGGAAAATGCCCAAAGCCTTAAAATTGCCGTTGAGCCTTTTGATAAAAGCTATACGGTTACTGTCGGCGGCCGCACGCTGAACAAAGAGAATAATTTTACGGCGGACGTGCCGATTAACTGGAACGGTGCGGATAGCCTGACGCTGGATATGGTGGTTACCCCGGCGGCGGTTACCTCCACCACGGAAGCCAAGGTGCAATATGTTACCCAGGCAACCACTTATCATTTAATCTTGCAAAAGGTGATTGTTGGCAATAAACCGGCGGTTTTGGTGCAGCCGCGGCCGGCCAGCTACAACCGAACCACCAAACCGCTTGACTTGCCTAAGCTTTCGGTAAATGCCGTTGCCAACGGGCCGCTGCAATATCAATGGTTTAAGGCAGCAAGCGCTGAAAGCTATGACAATGCCCAGGAAATTGCCGGGGCAAACGGGAGCGTTTTCACTGCGCCGGTTGCCAAGGAAAATATCGGCGATAATTATTATTTCTGCCGGATAACCAACACCGGCGAGCAAAACGATAATGTAACTGACAGCGCCATTGTTAAGGTGGAGATTATCCCGGATTACACGCCGGTGGTTAAAAACACCAACACAAATATTCCCAAAATTGAGGGCTATCCGGAGGAATACGGCTTTGTTTATGAGCAGGGGCAGACTGAGGGCCTGGTGCCGCTGACCTTTGAGGCGACTTCCGAGGTGCCGGCGGCTATGGATAAGGCGGACAAATGGAGCCTGATCGTGCGTTGTATTACCGACAAAAACAAGCCAAATAATTTTACCGTTTGCGAGGGGATTAAAGACGGAGCGCAAAAGATTAGCTTTACGCCCCCAACGGCGGTTGCCAATGAAACAGGCTATTACTATCTTGTGCAGGCCAGCCATCTCGACGGTAAATATTGGCATTATAATAAGGATGATAAGGGCACTTACGTTTTTGTTTATATTAAAGCAAAAGCGGCGGAAGCGCCGACCATCACCAAGCAGCCGCAGGGTGCGGAATACCAAGAGGGCGCTAGCAAGGTTGCAAGGCTTAGCTGCGATGCTGAAGCGCCGGCAAGCGGCGGTAAGCTGAGCTGGCAATGGTACAGCAACAGCAAGCCTAGCCAGGAGGGGGCGCAGCCTGTCGCTCAGGGTTACTCCTTTACGCCGGGCGTCAGCGTGCCGGGAACCACTTACTATTATGCGGTTATCACCAACACGCTGCAAGGCAAAACGGCGCAGGTAACTTCTGATTTTGCGGAAGTTAAGGTTGTGGCAAATGATAACAATCCCCTGCGCACGCTTTCCGGCAAAGGCACGCAGGCTGAACCTTATCAAATTTCAAGCGCCGCAGATTTTGCGGTGGTGCAGCAGGCGATTGAGGCGGGTGTTAGCACCAATAACTTGGTTTTCTCTTTGCAAAATGATATTGATATGCCGGCGGATTGGAATGGCCTGGGCGGCTTAAAGCCTGGCGCGACGGATATTGACCTTGGCCAAAATATTTTGGCTTTCAGCGGCGTTATTGAGGGCAACAATCACACCCTGAACTTTGCCGAGGGTAGCAAGGCGCTTTTATGCTATGCGCGTGAGGTTAGCATAAACAATCTGAACATTTACGCGCCTTATATGGCGGATTACGCGCTGCTTTCCAATTACGTGGTGGATTACGGCGAGGACGGTATTTATGAAACCGGCTGCCCGAATATTCTGTTTTTGGATAACGTCAACCTGAAAAGCGGCTCTGTGATTATGAAAGGCGGTTATCTGGGCGGCGGTGCCAGCGGCGCCAACTATTGCAGCATTAAAAATTGTACGGTGGAGGAGAATGTTAAAATTGGCTTTAACAAAACCACCGGTCAATCCTCCGGGCTTTCCGCCGTTGGTTCCTTTGCCGGTGAGTTTAACGGCGGGATTCAAAACTGCGTCAGCTATGCCGAGGTTTACGGCCGGCGGGAAGTCGGCGGCTTGGTTGGCAAAAAAGCGCAGTCTATGGGGTCTTTCGCTATTCGCAACAGCGCTTTTTTAGGCCGGATTGAAGCCACCGGCGACCGCGTGGGCGGCATTGCCGGCGCTGGTTATATCAGCGTTTCTGCGCCCAACACGCCGCCGGCCACGATTACCAACTGCTATGTGGCGGCGGATATAAGCGGCCAAAACATCATCGGCGGCATTTTTGGTGATGAAAGCGGCCTGCAAAACGCCCTGAATGAAGCGCAAGTGTGTGATAACTTCTTCTATGGCAGTTTAACGGCCAGCGACGCAGGCGCTATTGTAGGCGGCATTGTTGGCTGGTACGGCGGCATTGGTAAATTGCAGGATATTTCCAATAACTATTTTTATGATAAAAACGGCGCCGCCAAAACGGTTATCGGCCGGGTTGATAAATACGAATTTGCAACCGAGGAAGAAAGAGCTGAATATATTGCCAAGCAAGGTGCAGCCAAAACGGCGGCGGAATTTGCCGACGGCACAGTTCTGGCTCTGCTGAACGCCGGGAATACCAAAAACTGGGGCCAGGGAGAGCTCTACCCGGTTCATGACGGCAGCAAAGCGACTGTAACCGAACTTACCGTTTCCGGTGATTATAAAGCTGAATACACGGTTGGCGAGGAGCTGGATTTGAGCGGCGCTGTGTTTGCCGCCAAATGGAGCAACGGCACAACCACCAATCCGGCTTTAGCTGAGATTACGGTTGATGGTTTTGATAAGAATAAAGCCAGCGAGCAGAAGCTGAGCGTTAAGTATATGGGCGCTGTCGCCACAATCACCGTAACGGTGAAGCCCCAGGCCGGCACAATTAAGGTGCATTTCCGCTTGCTGGGCGATAGCGCGCACGGCACGCCGACGGAGGCCGCCGGCACCCACACCCTGAAGGCCGGCAACCTGGCCGAGTGGATTGCGGACAAGGAATATACGATTGATTCCCAACTGAAAATCAAGGATCTTCTGGAAAAGATTTTGACCGAAAACGGTCTGACCTGGGAAAATGATATTGACGGCAATTATATTAAATCGATTACCAAAAGCGGCGTAACCCTGGCCGAGTTCACCAACGGAGCTAAGTCCGGTTGGCAGTATACTCTAAATGGAGTGCATCCGCAGCTGGGCATAAACGAGCAGTTTATGCAGGACGGCGATGTGATTATCTTCCATTACACTGACGATTACACGCAGGAAAGTGCGATTGAAGACGCCAAGCCGGACAAGGCTTCCTTGCAGGCGCTTATCAGCAGCGCGGAACAGCTGAAAGCTGAAGAATATACCGCAGCCAGCTGGGAGAAGCTGCAAACTGCTTTGACGGCAGCCAAGGCAGCGGCGGCCAAAGAGAACGCCACGGCGGACGAGATTGCGGCGGCACAGGTGGCACTGCAAGCGGCGGTTAGCAGCCTGCAAAAGGCGCAGTATCCTGATTTGCGCCAGACTTTGCAGAACACCCTGGCGTACATCGCCCGGACAGCGCCGGCCCCGGCTATGGGCACCACCAAAGGCGAATGGTCGGTGCTGGCGTTGGCGCGCGGTAATTATGCAGCCGAGGCCGGATATTATGACGCTTACTACAACCGCATTGTGGAGGCGGTTAAGGCCACGCCCACTGCGCCTAAACTGCATGAATATAAACCCACGGAAAACGAACGTGTTATTTTGGCCCTGAGCGCTATCGGCAAGGATGCGACTAACGTTGGCGGTTATAATCTGCTGGCTCCGCTGGCCGATTTGGCGTGGGTAAACTCCCAGGGTGTGAACAGCACAATTTACGCGCTGATTGCGCTGGATACGCGCAAATATGATAATCCGGGCCAGGACACCCGGCAGCAGCTGATTAAGCAGCTTTTGGCCGAGCAGCTGGCAAACGGCGGTTTCCCCCTGACTTCTGGCGGCAACGTTGATGCTGACATTACCGGTATGGCTTTGCAGGCCTTGGCTCCGTATAAGGAGCAGGCGGAAGTGAAAGCGGCGATTGATAAGGCTTTACAATATCTGGCCTCCATTCAAAATGAAAACGGCAGCTTTGGCGATAATATCGAGGTCAACGCGCAGGCTATTGTGGCGCTGAGCGCCTTGGGCATTGACGCACAGACCGACCAGCTTTTTGCCAAAGAGGGCGGCAATCCCATAACTGCTATGTTGAACTATCAGGCCGAGGGCGGCGGCTTCAAGCACGTTATGGAGCAGAACACAGCCAACGCCATGGCCACCGACCAAGCGGCTTATGCCCTGGCGGCTTATTTCCGGCTGTTGGACGGACAAAACAGCCTTTATGATATGAGTGATGCAAAGCCAAATGAGTCTGGCAAACCGAGCGAACCGG
This sequence comes from Bacillota bacterium, assembly GCA_021769035.1. GTDB lineage: Bacteria > Bacillota > Dehalobacteriia > UBA4068 > UBA4997 > Avidehalobacter. The sequence continues at coordinate 7,147 of JAETTP010000030.1, forward strand.
GCAAGCCGGATAATCCCAACACACCGGCGGGCCCCGGCGCAGACCCGAATAAAATTAAGGTATACTTTACCCTGTACGGCGATAGCCTGCATGGCGCGCCCACCGGCGATAAGGACACCCACACGCTGAAGAACAAAAATCTGCAGACCTGGATTGCCAACAAGGCCTATACGGTGGATTTGAACGCTACGGTTAAGGACGTGTTTGAGATGGCTCTGACCGAGGCGGGAATGACCTGGCGCAACCCCAGCGGCAACTATGTGGAGGCTATCACCTATAATGGGGTGACGCTGGCGGAGTTCAGCAACGGCAATCGCTCCGGCTGGATGTATACGTTGAACGGCGAGCACAGCGATAAAGGGGTTAGCGAGCAGTTTTTGGAGAACAACGATAAAATCGTTTGGCATTACACCGACGATTACACGATTGAAAAAGGCTCTGAGCAATGGGGCGGCGGCTCCGGCGGTGCAGGCGGCAGCAAAGGCACGGGCGATAACGCCGGCAGCATTGTGTTGCAGCCCGGCACTGTGGAGGGAGCCGACGGCAAAAACCTGGCGACGATGACGGCCAAGGAAATCACCAAGGCTATTGAGGGCGCTAAGGACGACAGCCTGAAGAATATCGTTATCGAGCCGAATGTGAAAGGCAGCGCAGCCAATGTGGCGTTGAGCCTGCCGGTGGATTCGCTGAAAGCGATTGGCGATGCGAAAATGGGCCTGAGTATGAACAGCCGGCAGGGCAGCCTGGCTATCCCGGCTAAGGCTCTGGAAGCCATTGCGGCGCAGGCCGGCGGCATTGATGTGCGGCTGAATGTAGAGAGCAAAGATACTAAGGTTGATACGGTTAAGACGGCAGTGAACAACGCTTTAACTCAGGCGGCGGCCAGCCTGCGGGGAGCGGCGGAAAGCCTGCTGGCCAATGCCAGTGTGACGGAGGTTACCATCACCTCCAACAATCAGGCAATCACCAGCTTTGACGGCCACGAGCTGACGGTCAGCCTGCCGGTAGCTAACAGGGATTTGTATACCGAGGGCGAGAATTATAAAGTAGTTGTAATCAGCGCCGACGGCAAGCTGGAAACCCTGATTGGCAAATGTGTGAAGTATAACGGCCAAATTGTGGTGCAGGTCAAGGTGAGCCATTTGAGCACCTTTATCGTCACCAATGAAACCGAAAAGGAAGTTACGACACAGGGTCAGATGAGTTTCGCCGACGTGACTGCGGACAAATGGTTCTATGAGGCGGTTAAGTTTGCTTATGAGGCCGGTTTGATGAACGGCGAGGGAACCAACACATTCAACCCCAACGGCAATCTGAACCGGGCAATGCTGGTAACTATCCTTTATCGGTTGGAGCAAAGTCCGGCAGTAACCGAGAGCAGTAAGTTTAGTGATGTAGCGGCTGGTCAGTGGTATACCGAAGCGGTTATCTGGGCCAGCGAGAGGGGCATTGTGAACGGTTATGAGGACAACACCTTTAAGCCGATGAATAATGTGAGCCGTGAGGAAATGGCGGCGATGTTAATGCGTTATGCCGAGTTTAAGGGCATTGACGTAAGCGCCGGCAAGGATTTGAGCGGCTACAGCGATGCTGCCAAGGTGGCCGGCTGGGCTAAGCCGAATCTGAGCTGGGCTAACTCGGCCGGGCTGATTCAGGGTGATGAGAATAACAACCTGAACCCTCAGGGTAAGGCTACCAGAGCCGAGGCGGCGATGATTTTAATGCGGCTGGTTAAGAATGTTTTAAGCTAAATTTGTTTGCACAGCTAAAGCCACGGGGCCTTTTCGCCTTGTGGCTAAAGCTGCATAATAAAGGGGAACGGCGTAAATTAAGCAAGGAGGAAAAGAGAATGAAAAAACATTGTTTGGCATTGGTTTGGGCGCTGGCTTTGCTGCTGCTGGCGGCAGCTCCGGCCTATGCATATGAGGACGCCAGGGTGAACGAGGTGACGGAGGCGGCCGCTAAATATATCGCCGAAACGGTGAAGGAGCCGCAGGTGGGCTCAATCGGCGGTGAATGGGCGGTGCTGGGGCTGGCCCGCAGCGGCTATGCCGTGCCGCCGGATTATTTTGAGAAATACTACCAGGGTGTAGAGAAGTATGTTAAGGATTGCGGCGGTGTGCTGCATGAGCGCAAATATACCGAGTATTCCCGCGTTATTGTGGCCCTTTCGGCTATCGGCAGGGACGCGGCCAACGTGGGCGGCTACAATCTGCTGGAGCCCTTGGGGGATTATGACAACACCGTCTGGCAGGGTTTGAACGGCCCCATTTGGGCGCTGATTGCGCTGGATTCCGGCAATTACGCTATGCCGCAGAACCCGCAGGCCAAAACTCAGGCCAGCCGGGAAATGTATTTGCAGGCTGTTCTGGAGGCGCAGCTGGCCGACGGCGGCTGGGCGCTGGGCGGTAAAACTGCCACCGCTTCGGACGTGGATATAACCGGCATGGCCTTGCAGGCTTTGAGCAATTATCAGGATAAGCCGGAGGTTAAGGCGGCTACGGATAAGGCGCTGGCCTGGCTCTCCTCCGTACAGGACGCGCAGGGCGGCTTTTCCTCCTGGGGGGAGGCTAACTCGGAGAGCGTGGTGCAGGTGATTGTGGCTCTCACCTCTCTGGATATTCCGCTGGACGATAGCCGTTTTGTCAAGGACGGCCACAGCCTGCTGGATAATCTGCTGAGCTTCTATCAGCCGGGCAAGGGCTTTTTGCACGTGCAAAGCGGCGGCGGCAACAGCCTGATGTCCTCCGAGCAGGGGCTGTACGCTATGGCGGCCATTAAGCGGGCCAATGCGGGCCAGACCTCTCTCTACGATATGTCCGACGTGAAGAAAACAACAACAACGGAAAGCAAGCCGGAAACGGAACAAAAGCCGGCGACGGAAGCAAAAACGGTTGAATTTGCTGATTTGGCCGGAGTGAACGCGGATACTAAGGCGGCTATTGAAACGCTGGCCGGCAAGGGAATCATCACCGGGGAGCAGGCCGGCGATAAGCTGAACTTCCGCCCGGCGGGCAGTATGACCAGAGCGGAGTTCTGTGCCATTGTGGTGCGGGCTTTAGGTTTGGAAACCGCCCCCACCGGCGTGTTTGCTGATGTGAAAGCCGGGGCCTGGTATGCGGCTTACGTGGATACGGCCAACGCCCAAGGCATTGTCAACGGCACTTCGGCTACTACCTTTGAGCCGGACAGCACTATCACCCGGCAGGAGGCGGCGGCGATGGTGGCGCGGGCTGCCGCTTTGGTAGGCCTGGAAAATGAGCTGGACGCTACCGCAGCCAGAGATGTGCTGGCCCAGTTTAGCGATTACACCCAGATTGCGGATTACGCTCGGCTGCCGCTGGCCTTTTGCTATCAGCAGGGGATTTTGGACGACAGCGCCTTGAATGTGGAGCCGGCCAAGGTAATTAGCAGAGCGGAAATTGCCCAAATGCTGTATAATATGCTTACCGCGGCGGGCAGAATTTAAGGCGGGCGGCTATGGCTAAATATAAGAATAAGCTAATTGCTGCGGTGGTGATTGTGGCCGCGCTGGCCGCCCTCTTCTGGTGGGGCGGCAACGCGCCCGGTTTGCAGGGCTGGAGCGTGGGGGATAATAGCCCGACGGCCCGGCAGTATCAGGCGCAGTCTGTGGTCAAGGATTTGCCGGAGGCTGCTTTCAGCAAGCCGGTTATCTCCTTGGCGCAGCAGCCTGACGCAGAGGAGGAGCCAACCGCGGAGGAACCGCAGGAGCCGGCGGCAGAAAAGCCGGCCGGCGATAATGCCGCAGGGAATGAAGCGCCGGCCGCCCAAATGGAGATAAATCCGGAAACCGGCCAGGATAAATATCATACCGACCCGGTGCCGGAGGGCAAGCCCCTGCCGGTGGAGCCCCAGGACGCTGTGATTGGCGAGGCTGCCTACAGCTGCACCATTTCCATATCCTGCGCCACCATTTTGGACAATTTGGATTGGCTGAACCCGGAAAAGACGGAGCTGGTGCCGGCGGACGGGGTGATTCTGGCGGCCCAGACGGTCACCTTTTACGAGGGGGAATCGGTTTTTAACGTGCTGCAGCGCACCTGTAAGCAGCAGAGTATTCATATGGAATACAGCAACACGCCGATGTATAATTCCGCCTATATTGAGGGGATTCATAATCTGTATGAGTTTGATTGCGGCGAGGGCAGCGGCTGGATGTATAAGGTGAACGGCTGGTTCCCCAACTATGGCTGCTCCCGCTATCAGCTGCAAGACGGCGACGTGATTGAATGGGTTTTCACCTGCAACTATGGCGATGACGTTGGGGGCGCCTTTAGGTAATCCAGCGACCGCAGGGAGTCGGACGGCAGTGTGGTTGGCGGTTAATTGCCCTAAAAATTGGAGAAGATTATTTTGAAGAATATCGACACTTTCAGCGGTTTTCACCCGCTGGTGAACTTTTTGTATTTTGCCCTGGTGTTGGGCTTTGGCATGTGTCTGATGCACCCGGCCTGTTTGGTGATTTCGTTGGCCGGGGCGTTGGCCTATAATATCTACCTAAACGGGCGCAGAGCGGTGAAAACGGCGCTGTGCGTTATGCTGCCTCTGCTGTTGCTTACGGCGCTTATCAATCCGGCTTTCAATCATCAGGGGGCCACAATCCTGGCCTATTTGCCCAGCGGCAATCCCCTGACCTTAGAGTCAATAATCTACGGTTTGGCGGCGGCCGGTATGCTGATTGCGGTTATCCTCTGGTTTGGCTGCTATTCGGCGGTGATTACCTCGGATAAATTCGTGTATCTGTTTGGGCGGATTATTCCGGCGCTTTCGCTGGTGCTCTCCCTGACTCTGCGCTTTGTGCCTAAATTCAAGGCGCAGCTGGCGCAGGTAAGCGCCGCCCAGCAGTGTATCGGCCGGGACGCTGCCAGCGGCAGTCTGCTCCAGCGTATGAAGAACGCCGTCACCATTTTATCAATTATGATAACCTGGGCGTTGGAAAACGGCATTGAAACGGCGGACAGTATGAAAAGCCGGGGCTATGGGCTGCCGGGACGCACCGCTTTTTCCATTTATCGCTTTGACGAGCGGGATAAAAACGCCCTTGGCTGGCTGGGCTTTTGCGGGGTGTATATCCTATCCGGCTGGCTGGCCGGGGGAATGTATTGGCGATATTTCCCGACTATGAAAGGAATGGCGGCCAGCATTTTAACCGTCAGCTTTTATCTGGTTTATCTGGCCTTGTGCCTGACGCCGCTGCTTATCAATCTTTGGGCGGATTGGCGCTGGCGGCGGCTGCTTAAAGGGGAGGCCGGTTTGCAGAATGATTACAACATTTAATCTGCCGCTTTGTCAGGAGTATCTGGCCGAATACGGCGATTGGCGGGGATTGCAGCGGGAGGCGGCCGCTTTGGGCTGCGCCGGCATTGAGGGAATTTGGGCCGGCGAGGAGCTTGCGGCGGAGCTGCCGGCGGATTTGCTGCAAGGCTATCACCTGACCTTTTTTCCTGATTGGCTGGATATGTATCGCAACCGGCAGACGGCGGTTAAAAATAAGTTTGGCAATATGGCGATTGCCTTTGAGCATTACGGCGGCTGGGGGCCGGAGTGCCTGCTGCGGCGTTATCGGGAGGATTTGGCCCGGGCGGAGCGGCTGCACCCGCGCTATCTGGTGTTTCACGTTTCCGACGTGTCGCTGGAGGAGGGCTTTACCTACCAATGGCAGCACAGCAACGACGAGGTGATTGAAGCGGCGCTGGAGGTTATCAACGCTCTGTTGGCGGATTACGCCGCAGAGGCTCCCTGGGAGTTTCTGGTGGAAAATCAGTGGTGGCCTGGCTTTACCTTCACGGAGCCGCAGCAGACGGAAAGGCTGTTAAATGGTATCAATTATCCACGCAAGGGTATTATGCTGGACTTTGGTCATTTGCTGAACTGCAACTTGGCTTTGCATACCCAGGCGGAGGGAGCGGCTTATGTGCAGTCAATGTTAGATAGACATGGGCAGTTAATTCAGGCTGTGCGCGGCGTACATTTGCACTACTCGCTGAGCGGGGAGTTTGTCCAGCGGCACACCGGCCAACTGCCGCCTTGGTGGGAGAACGCATACTATGCCGTACGTTCCGTTTATTGCTATGAGCAGGTACTGCAAATTGACCGGCATCTGCCTTGGACGGACGAGGCAGTTTTGCCAGTTTTGGAGCGGATTGCTCCGGCCTATCTGACGCACGAGTTTAACGTCGGCAGCCGGCTGGAGCGGCGCAAAATGGTGGCACAACAGAAAAAACTGCTACGCAAAGGCGGTGTTTTATGAAATTTGCAATGTCTTATAGCTGTGGTAAGGACAGCACCCTGGCCCTGCATAAAATGCTGGCGCAAGGCGACGAGGCAATTTGTCTGATAATCTGTTTTAATGAAGCGGCAGGGCGTTCCTACTTCCACGGGGCGGACAAGATTATGCTGCAAGCCTATGCCGAGGCTTTGGGTCTGCCGCTGCTGCTTTGCCCCACCGACGGGATGGATTATGCCCAGGCATTTGAGGCCGGGTTGCTGCAAGCTAAAGCAATGGGCGCGGAGGCGGCTTGCTTTGGTGATATTGATATTGCGGAAAATCGCCGCTGGGAGGAGGCGCGTTGCCGGGTTGCCAGGCTTGCCGCTTGTTTTCCGCTTTGGCAGCAGGGCCGGGAAACTCTGGTGCAGGAGGTGATTGCGCTGGGCTATCGCTGCCTGATTAAAAGCCTGAACTACCGTTTGCTACCGCTTTCTTTGCTGGGTCGTTGCCTGGACGAGCCAGCCCTGGCTGAGATTAAGGCGGCTGGGGTGGACGTTTGCGGTGAAAATGGCGAGTATCACACTTTGGCGCTGGGCGGCCCGATCTTTCGTCAGCCGTTGCCGGTGGTGCTGGGTGAAGTTATGGCAAACGGAGATTATGCGTTTGTTGATGTGCGGCTTGACGAGGAATTACTTGGGAAAATATATTGAAAAAAGGTAAACTAATGGAAAAAATATTGGAAATAGACAAATTCAGCTTCGCTTATCCGGAGCAGAGCAAGTTGGCCTTGGCGGAGATAGATTTAAGCGTGGGCCAGGGGGAGTTTTTGGTGCTTTGCGGCCCCTCCGGCTGCGGCAAATCCACCCTGCTGCGTCAGCTAAAAACGGCGCTGGCTCCCCACGGGGACAAGGCCGGGGAAATCCGCTTTGCCGGCAGGGTTCTATCGGAAATTGACCAGCGCGAGCAAAGCGCCCGGATTGGTTTTGTGCAGCAATCGCCGGATAATCAGATTGTGACGGACAAAGTTTGGCACGAGCTGGCCTTTGGCTTGGAAAGTCTGGGCTTTGATACGCCCACCATTCGCCGCCGGGTGGCGGAAATGGCCTCTTATTTTGGGATCCAGAATTGGTTTTACAAAAATGTGACGGAGCTTTCCGGCGGCCAAAAGCAGCTGCTTAATTTGGCTTCGATTATGGTTATGCAGCCGGATCTGCTGATTTTGGACGAGCCTACCTCTCAGCTGGACCCGATTGCGGCGGCTGATTTTTTGGCCACGCTGGGCAAAATCAACCGGGAGCTGGGCACCACCGTAATCATCACCGAGCACCGGTTGGAGGAGGCCTTTCCTCTGGCCAGCCGGGTGGCGGTGCTGGACAAAGGCCGGCTTATCTGCACCGGCCGGCCGGCGGCAGTGGGCGCGGCGCTGAAAGATACGGGCCACGATATGTTCCTGGCAATGCCCACGCCGATGCGCATTTGGGCGGCAACCCCGACGGAAAGACCAACGGACTGCCCGGTGACGGTGGCGGAGGGGCGGCAATGGCTGGCTGGTATTGCGGATACTATTCAGCCGCAGCGGTTGCCGGCGGAGCCAGCGCATAGCTACCCGGAAAAGCCGGTAATTACCGCCGACGATTTGTGGTTCAAATACGACAAAGATTTGCCGGACGTGGTGAAAGGGCTCTCCTTGCAGGTGAAAAAGGGGGAGCTGCTGGCTCTGCTGGGCGGCAACGGCGCCGGCAAAACCACCAGCCTGAAGCTGCTGGCCGGGCTGCTGAAGCCATATCGGGGCAGCGTGCGGATTGCGGGCAGCGTGGGTGTGCTGCCGCAAAACCCGCAAACCCTGTTTGTGAAAAAAACCGTGCGGGAGGATTTGTTTGAGATATTGCAGGGGCGCAAATTGAGCCGGCAGACCGTGGAGCAGAATGTGGCCAGCGTGGTGCAACTATGCCGTCTTTCGGAGCTGCTGGATCGGCACCCCTACGACCTTTCCGGCGGCGAGCAGCAGCGGGCGGCTTTGGCCAAGGTGCTGCTGCTGGCCCCGGATATTCTGCTGCTGGACGAGCCGACCAAAGGGCTGGACGCCGAGTTTAAGCAGGCCTTGGCGGAGATATTGCAGACCCTGCTGGACAGAGGGGTTACGATTGTTATGGTGAGCCACGACGTGGAGTTTTGCGCCGCTTACGCCCACCGCTGCGCTCTCTTTTTTGACGGCAGTGTGGTGACGGAGGCTGCGCCGCGCTCTTTCTTTTCCGGCAACAGCTTTTACACCACGGCGGCCAATCGGATGGTGCGCGGCTTTGTGCCGCAGGCGGTAACGGCGGACGAGGTGATTGTCTGCTGCGGCGGCCAGGCTGTCCCCAGGCCGCGGCTGCAAATGGACGCTGACTGGCAGCTGCCCCAGCCGGCGGAAACCTCGGCCGATTGGCAGCCGCCCAAACTGCCCTGGTGGCGCAAATTGCTGGCCGGTCTATCCGGGCTGGTTGCGTTGGCTATCTTCGTCAGTGCGCTTCGGCAAACTGATTTAAGCAGCATTGTCACTGCCGGCGGCTTATCTGCGGGGGCCTTTGGGGCTGTGGGCAATACGCTGGCTTTCATCGCCGCTTTGCTGGTGTTTTCTGCGGCCGTCGGCCGCCGTTCCGCCCCGCCGCAGGGCAGCGTTTTGCAGGTTGCTAAAGAGAAACGTAAACTTTCCAAGCGCACCGTTGCGGCGGCCCTGATGATATTGCTGCTTATCCCGCTGACCCTGTTTGTGGGCGTGTATTACTTAAACAACAGCAAGTATTATTTTATTATGATGCTGGTGCTGCTGGAGTGTATGCTGCCGTTTTTCCTGGTATTTGAGGGCAGGAAGCCCCAAGCGCGGGAGCTGGTGCTTATCGCGGTGCTCTGCGCTATCGGCGTGGCCGGCCGGGCGGCTTTCTTTATGCTGCCTCAGTTTAAGCCTGTAATGGCTCTGGCGATTGTTGCCGGGGTGGCCTTTGGGGGGGAGGCCGGCTTTTTGGTGGGCGCACTGACGATGTTGGCGTCGAATATGCTGTTCTCGCAGGGGTCTTGGACGCCCTGGCAAATGTTTTGTATGGGGATAATCGGCTTTTTGGCGGGCGTGCTGTTTCGCAAGGGCTGGCTTAGGCGCAGCCGGCTTTCCCTCTGTATCTTTGGGGCGCTGGCGGCGGTGCTGATTTACGGCGGCATTATCAACAGCAGTTGGGTCTTGCTCTCCGGCGAGGCAATCAGCTGGCCGGTGGTGATTGGCTATCTGATTACCGGCTTCCCGATGGATTGCGTGCACGGCGCGGCCACGGCGACTTTCCTTTGGCTGGCCGCGGAGCCGATGCTGGAGAAGCTGGACCGCATTAAAGTTAAATATGGGCTGGTGGAGTGAGGGCGCTCGTTTTGGCTGCATAAATTAAGGCGACATTCTTTTAATGGAATGCTGCCTTTAATTATTAAGTAAATTTTTACCAGATTGCCGGCCGATTTTCCGGCGGCTGATACATTCCGTCGCCCTCCTGTACGCCGAAAGCCGCGTAGAACGCATCCAACGCGGAAAGCCCGGCGTTCACCCGGATTTTGTAGGGGGCGTGCTCGTTGGTGGTTGTCAGATAGCTCAGATATTCCGGGCGCACTTTGCCGGCCCAGATGTTGGCAAAGGCTTTGTAAACCTCTTGCAGGTTCAGCCCTTTTTCCTCGGCGATTTGGGTTACGCAGGCCAGGGCTCCCAAATCGGCGATGTTCTCGCCAACCGTCAGGTTGCCGTCAACCCGACAGCCATAAACCTCCTGGCCGTCGTAGTAGGCCACCACCTTGGCGGCCAGCTCCTGAAAGCCCTGCAAGTCCTCCTCCGTCCACCAGTTGCGGACGTTGCCCAGCTCGTCATATTGCGCGCCGGCGTTGTCAAAGGCGTGGGTTAGCTCGTGGGCGATAACAGTGCCGATGCCGCCCAGCTTTTCCTCCTCGCTGGCGTTGGGGCTGTAAAAAGGCTCCTGCAAAATGCCGGCCAAAATGGTGATGGAGTTGGCGCTGGGCAGGTAATAGGCGTTTACCTCCTGCGGGGCGCTATACCATTCGTCGCGGCTGACGGGTTCATTTTTGCGGGCGAAATTGTCGTCAATCTGGGCTTTGAAAACCCGGAAGACGTTGTCGATATAAAGCCCGCCCTGTTCCGGCGTTTGCAGCTCCAGTTGGTATTTGTCCTGGGGCCATTCGTCGGGGCAGCCCACTTGGTAGGTCAGGTTGGTCAGTTTAAGCTTGGCGGCCTCCTTGGTGCTGCCGCTCATCCAGGTTAAATTGTCCAGCCGCTTTGCATAGGCGGCCACAAACTCCTGAATTAGGGCCTCCACCTCCTGCTTGGTGGCCAGGGAAAAATATTTGTCGCAGAACAACTTGCCGCATTGAAATGCCAAAATATCCTGCACGGAGCGAGAAACCTGCTCTTCAAATTCATACGGCTTTGCGCCGTAAATTTGGAACTCGTAATCCTGGTTGATTTCCAGGGCGGCAATTTCCCGGTAATCCGCGCTGTCTTTGTAGAAGAGCAATTTAATATAATTCTTCAACAGCGGCAGATTTTCCTCGGTCAGCCAGTCGGCCAGGCGTTTGCTGGCCTCCATATCTATGATATTCAGTGTTTCTTCGGGGTTTGCGCCGTAGATTTCGGCAATTTGCCGGCCGGTCAGCTGGCCGTTAAACAGAAAATCCGGCAGCTCGTTTAGGGGGTAGGGGTTATTAATCTTTTCCGGGTTATATGAATCCTGACGGTTCAGGGAAACCTGGGCAATATCCTGCATCATCGCCGTCACCTGGGCCACGGTTTGCTCGGCTGTGCTTTCCGGGTTGCCGGCCTGCACCCAAAGCTTTTCCAAAAGCTCGCAGTAGGCGGCAACGTTAGCCTGGCTTTCCGTGTTCTCGGCCAGCCAAGTTTCCTTTTGCAGGCCGGTATCCGGCGCTTTTAGGTTGAGAACTTTGCGGTTGGAATCGGCAAAATCTGTTTCGTAAGAGAAAGAACCCAAATAAGAAAAGCCATAATTCCTGCTAAAGCGCTGCGTAGTTTCCAACAGCTCCGGCACGCTGGCGGCTTGGTCAATTTCTGCCAAAAAAAGGCCGCCAATTTCGCCAAAGCCGCCCTGGTTACGGCGCTGCTGGTCCAGGCCGGTCTGATACAGCGCCGCCACGTTCCATTCGTCGCTGCCGGGGGCGAGGTCGGGCAGCTGCGCCGCCGCAGCCTTAAGCTCCGCCGTAATTTTTTGGCTAATATCTTTATTATTAAGCTGGAAATAGGTGACCTGTTCCATATCGTCCGGGATTTTCCAGCCGGCCATCGTTTCGTAGTTGATTGCCTCGTAAAAATCGTCTTGTGGGCGCGGCGGGCCGGCGCTTTGGCTGGCCTCTTGGGTGCAGCCGGCCAGCAGGGTAAGGGCTAAAATGGCGGCTGACAACCAACACAGCTTCTTTTTCATTGTCAACACATTCCTTTCAGTCAAATTTTTCCTTACTATTTTAACACACCTTTATCGCTTAATAAAGGGATTTGACAAATAAATTAAGGCGACATTCTTTTAACGGAATGCCGCCTTAAAATTGTTTAGCTGTTTATTTGCGGTTTGGGCCGGGTTTGCGCAGCAGAGCCAGCAGGGCCAGCAAGGCTGCCAGGCAAACTGTGCCGAACAAGGCCGGCTGACCGGAATCTCCGGTTTGCGGATTTTCCAGCGGGCCGAAGAGGGGCACTTCCTCATCCAAAATGTAAACGTATTCGTTGGTTTCCGGGTCAAACATTTTGATGTAGGTTTTGGGCACGCCTTCCTCGTAAATGGTAATGGTGTCCGGGCTCTCCGGGTCGTTCGGGTCCGGCAGCTCGGTGGGATATTCCGGCCTGGGCTCCGGGGTTGGAGTTGGTTCCGGCTCAGGAGTGGGCTCCGGGGTTGGTGTCGGTTCCGGCCCTGGAGTGGGCTCTGGGGTCGGTTTGGGCTCCGGCTCAGGCTCCGGGTCGTCATCATTGCCGGGCTCCGGGTCTGGGTCTGGTTTAGGCTCCGGGTCTGGCTTCGGTTCTGGGTCTGGTTTAGGTTCCGGGTCCGGCTTGATGGGCGGATTATCCTCCTTGCTGTTGGTGAATTTAACCTCCGCCGTGCCGTTGCCGATTGTGCCGCTTACTTGGCCGCTCTCCGGCTGGGCAATGTGCCAGCCGTCCTCCGCTGTTTCCGTCACGGTGTATTGTGCGCCCTTTGGCAGGCCCGTTATGGTAACGGTTTGGCCGTGGCAAAGGCGGAACTGGCCGCCAGTGGCAATTTGGCCGCTTGTGCCATCGCTGAGGCTATAATAGAAGTTGCCGCTTAGGGTATTGCCGTCCTTATCCTTTAGCTCCAGCCGGAAGTTAAAGTTTTTGCTGCGGTCGGCCTCCGTTAAATCGTTACCGCTGACCGTTTTGCTGACGGTTAGACTGCCATATTCTTCCTCTTTGCTGTTGGTGAATTTAACTTCCGCCGTGCCGTTGGCCGGAATATCGCCGCTGGGCTTATCAACCGTTGTTGTGTAGCCGTCCTGGTTTGCTTCGGCTTCTGTGACTTCATAATGTAGGCCGGCCGGCAAATTTTTAGCCGTCTTTTGCTCATTATGCTTCAGGGTGAAAGTCGCCACACCGTTTATGAACATCATATCTCCGTATGTGCCGTTGATTGTTTTATCGCCTTGCTTGTCCAGTTTGATGGTGAAATGAAATTCCCTGCTTGGGTCAGCCGCGTTGCCGCCGACCGTTTTGCTGACGGTTAGACTACCGGGCTTCGGCTTGGCGTTAGGGTCGCGGCTATTGATGAAGTTGGCCGCTGCGGCCGCCTCCTTGCTGATTGTGCCGCTGGCTATGCCGTCCTCTGGCTGCGCAATGTGCCAGCCCTCTGCCGCCGCTTCCGTCACGGTATACTGCGTGCCCACCGGCAGGCCCAAAATGGTGACGGCCTCGTCGTGGTGCAGCAGCAGGGTGCCGTTGTTGGCAATTTTGCCGCTCTTATCATCGCCGTGGAAATAATATTCGTAAGTGTTGCCCAAGGGGGCGCCGTTTGTGTCTTTCAGTTCAACTGTGAAGCGGAAAAGCTGTGTGTAGTCCGCATTCTCCGTGACTGTGCCCTGCACCGTTTTGCTGATGGTCAGCTGGCCGGTTTCGGTGTCCGGGTTGGTTTGGTCGGTCACCACCACCATATTCAGCAGGCTGAACAGGTTGGTCAGGTCAGCGTCTTGCAGGTAGTCTTTATTAACATCGTTTTTGGCGGTATCGTATTGATTGGTGGTAAGCGCCAGCCAGTTTTGCTGCACCCTGGTGCGGATAAAGCCCTCGTCGGTGACGAAAACCGGCGCATAAATCCCGCCGCCGTCCTGGTTGTGCAGGCCGTAATCCATTTCACCGTAAATAGTGTTGTTGTTTATGCCAAAATGCAGGTTCATACTGCGGGTGACGTTTGTCCCCGTCAGCTTTGCGTCCTGCCAGCCGTCGGGAGTAAATTCTTTTTGGCTGCTGGGCAGTTGGGTTTGCATAAACGCCGTGACGTCCTGCAAGGTCACGTCCACATCGCTGCCCATCGCGTATTGGCGCATAGTTTGGGTCAGTTTGCCCACGCTGGCCATCACCGTAACGCCGTCGTTAGGCCGGCAAGCGTCGGCATAGATGGAGTAGTTGCCCACCACAATGGGAATAACGGTGCCGTTCAAATCGCAGCCGGTTGGGGGTTGGGTTTCCTTTAAGTAGTATTTAGCGTTTTCGGCGCTGTTGGCCCAAACCATTTGAGCGTGGCCGGTGGGAGTGCTCTCTTCCGGCGAGAATATCAGCAGGCCGTTTTCATCGGTAAAGCCGCTGACTATCTTATCGTTATCGGTACAGGTTTCCTTGTCGAACAGGGTAAACTCCGCGCTGCCCAGCGGTTTGCCGTTCTGGTCAATTTTCAGCACCCGCAGCTCTCTTTCCTCGTTGGGAATGTAAATCATAGAACGGAAATCTCTGGCAAACTGTTGAACGCTGAGCAGGCGGAAGCCGTTAGCCGCAGTGATTTGGCCGAGGGCATCGTCCAGGCCGTTTGTATTTACATAATTAGCCAACGCGTCATAGGTTAAGCCGGCGTTGCCGCGATTTTCTGTGTTTAAGATACCGAGGTCTTGTAAAGTCTGCTCAGGGATAATGCCGTAAATCATCTGCATACTGCCGTTTTCCGGGTCGTTCAGCAGATAGCTGTTGGCCAGGCCGGGCAGGTCATAAAGCTGGCCTATCAGGCGGTTGGTGTTCGTGTCCCAGTTAAGGTGCCATTTGGCTGCGCCGTCCATTTGGGCCTGGTGCAGGGCGGCTTCCAGAATGGCGTTTTGCCAAGCGTCGTTTTCATAAGACACAGTCTTAAAGCCGCTCAGGTTGCTGCCGTAAAGGGGCAGCCATTGGCTGGTACTTTTGTTTTTCAGCATTGGCACGGCCACAATCAGGCCATTTTTTTGATCACTTTGCACTACTAAATCAGTGCTCGGCTCAATCGGGGTGTCTAAATTGTCCGTCTGTTCGCCGTAGTGTAGTTCGCCGGGGCCGCTGATGTTGGAGAAAGAGCAGGCGTAAGCGCCGGTGGTCCAGCGGTTGGCCACGGAGAGCATGCTCATTTGCGGGTCGTAATGCAGCACAATATCCACCGGCTGCTTGCGATAGCCCTCTGGGGCTTGGGTTTCTTTCAGAATATAATATTGCTCGCCGCGGTCGGCAAAATTGAAGTAGCTGTTATCGCCGGTCAGGAACTGGGCCGCGCCAGTTTGGTCAGTTTTCAGGCTCACCAGTGGTTTTTCTCCTGTTTGTTCAACGTAGAAAACTTCGTTGGTGGTGACTTTATCGTCTGTATATAAGCACTGAATCCCAGGGCCGTTATTGTTTCGCTCAGCCTCGTAAAGCTCAAACTCCACGTTTGGCACTGGCTGGCCGTTTTGGTTCACCTTCAAAATCTGCTGGTAAAGCAGGGGTTGCAGGTTGAAGCGCAGGGCCAGGCTGGAATCATAGTTGCCGCGCTCCAGATAGAACATTTTCAGCGTGTGGCTGGTGTTGCTGGCAAAGGTTTGTTCGGCCCAGTCGCTGTCCTGGCCAGGGCGCCCGGCCTTTTCAAAACATTCTTTGATAGTGGTTGTGGTCACCAGGTTGTTCGGGTCAGTCGGATCTTCCGGTACGCCGTGGGTATCAAAGGCGCGGCCGATGTAAACGTTGCCGGTTGCAAAATCGATAGTTCCGTAAATTTCGCTGTGGGTGCCGCCCAAATCCAGCACCAGCACATCATCAATGAAAACCCAAACGTCGTCGTCGCCGGAGAAGCCGAACGTCATCGGCTCCTGGCCGGTGCTGGTGTTAATCTTGCCGTTTGCCGGCTGGCGGAAATCTACTGTCACTGTCATGCCCAAGTGGTGATTCATGCTGTTGCGGTCGCAGCCAATGCTGCTGGTCAGTTTGCCGTCGGTTGTAATGCCGTTGAAAACTTCATAACCTTTATTGAACGGGAAAAAGTTGCCAATACTTAGATCTTTGCTATCACTGCGGGTGGTGGCCGGCGCATTGTAAAGGATGAAACGGCCGTCGCTGTTTTCAGTCTTATTTTCCGCAAATTCCGCAAAGTTTTTCCGCATATTGTAGAAGTAATAGCCGTTAGCGTCCAGCTGGAAAAGGCCGGTCACGTTGGTAAAGCTCTTTTTATTGCTGTGGTCAAGCTCAGGGTCAAAAAGGTATTGCAGGGATTCAGTATTGGTGTCAATATCTTTGCCCCATAGAGCTATAACATCATTGCTCAGGTTTTGGATATTATTGCCAGCATAGTCAGTAGTGCCAACGCAATCGCCAGCCAATTTATAATCCCGGATTAATGTATAATCGCGATAATTTTTATCGGTTGTATCTGTAATACCATTCAGTTGTGTTTTCGCCAAGGCCGTGTTGATTACCGGGTAGCCGTCTTCCAGCGTGTTCTTAACAATGTTTTCCATACCGGCATATTTTTTGCCGTAATCGGTGCCTTCACCGGCGCCTTTGTTCCACAAGCCGGCGTGAATCAGGCCGTTGCCAAAAAGCAGCAAATGCCCTTGGTTAATGCCTTTGTTCCAATCGTCTTTATTGGAAAAGTAGGTAGGGATGTTATCGGTGACGCCATCTCGGATATGCCAATCATGTTTGGTTAAAATATCGCCAGCGTTAGTGCTGTGCACGGAGTCAGCTGTATTATAAACGTTATTAAGTGTCGTTTCGCTGGGATTTTCTTGTATCACCCAGTAATCGAACAAATTAACAGTGACGTTGGGTGTGTTGACTGCTTCAACAGTGTGCGCCTTGAAAGATACCAAACGCACGGTGATAGGCAGCGTTGGTGTGTAACCCGTGCCCCAATCGTTATTAATAATATAGGTCGCTTCGGGAACACGTGTTGGTTTTTTTGCTTCTAATGTGAATCTGGTTTCGTTTTCCAGTTGAATGTCTGGATTATTTATTTGATTTGCTAAATCAGACCAATCAACTTTTAACCAGCCCCAGCATTTTGTTACGTTTTGTTCATTTTCGTTTGGTGGTTCAATTTTATCGAATGTATATGGATCATCTGGAGCTAGTTCCGGAGGTGTGTTTGCTTGCCTGCTTGCATAAATACGTTTGGGCAGCATTTTGTTCAATACATCAATAAGCTGCTCTTTACTGTTTATATCGTCAATATTAATTGCCAAGACGGCTTCGGTTCCTTGTTTTTCTAGGCCCTCCCAAGTCCATTCGTTGAGGGCTAACTTGTTATATGGTTGGGCGTATGTGTCCGCACCTCCCATATTCAGCAAAACGCTCAGTTCCGGCGCTTCCGGGGTCAGCAGATAATCCGCCGCTGTGTCGGCGGTGATAGTGTATGTATCCTGCCAAAGCCCCTCCGCGGGGAAAGCGGCAAAATCCCAAACCAGCGGCACCGTGCTGGGGCCGGCTGCTGTTTGGGCGGTGATCGTCTGCGGCAGCAGGGTGGCCAAAACCTCCGGGGTGATCGGGTTTTGCTCGCTGGCGCCGGGCAAGCCTAGCCCCCATAGCTTTGCGTCCGCATCCCAAACCAGCGTTTGCTCCGGGTCGTCCCACTGCCAATCAGTGATGCAAAACGGGCAGATAAAATTGCAGGGTTGGCCGTCTTCCGTGTAGCCGCAATCCGCCGTGTGGGCCGGGTGGTGCACGCAAGGCTCCTCCTCGTCTGCGTAAATGAAAATGGCGTTTACCAAAAGGACCATCAGCGCCAAAGCCAGCAGCCCTAAAAACCGCCGTTGTTTACAGAAAAAATGTTTTTGCTCGCCTGCTTTCATCATCAATAACCTCCTTAAAACCTGAGCGCGCCTTATATTTTTCTGATATAAAAATTCCTATTTAAAATAAAGACTTATTTTTTATTATAACACTAACATTTGCAAATAGCAATATATTGGCCTAAATAAAGCTAAGATTTTTCAGATAGAAACAAGCCTTGGCCGGCGCTTGCCGCCCCGATGAATAATGCTTTTAAGGTATGGCTTGGCATAAAGAATAAGTATTTGATATAACATAAAAATTGGCTTATAATATAAGCGTAGTTAATTTGATAGCTATGCTTAACGTTTTGCTTCAGGCGTGGTTTAGGCTAACAGGAGGTGACAAAAATCCATATAGTTCAGCGGCTTGTTTAAGCTAAATTTGAGGTTGATTTTGCTAATTGCAAAGGAGGGGGGTATTTTATGAAAAAGAAAGTTCTTTTAATACTAGCCTTGGTTTTGCTGCTGGTTTTGGCAGGCTGCGCCAACGCAGAACCAAACAATAACACGCCGGCCAATAGCACGCCTACGAATAATCAGGTTGACGAAAAGCTGGCGGCCACGGGGCCAGAAGATGCTGAGGGGGAAAATGCTGAAACTGATGCAGATGTGACGCCCAAAGTCCTGGTGGCCTACTTTTCCGCCACCAACAATACTGCCGGCATAGCGGCGGAAATTGCTGAAAGCTTGGGGGCTGATTTGTACGCCATCACGCCGGCGGAGCCCTACACTGCTGAGGATCTGAACTATGGCAACGACGACAGCCGCACCAGCCGGGAGATGAACGACCCGGATTCTCGCCCGGCCCTTGGCGGCGATAGTGTGGAGAATATGGCGGATTACGACGTGGTTTTCCTGGGTTATCCGATTTGGTGGGGGCAAGCGCCGCGGATTATCAGCAGCTTTTTGGAGGCCTACGACTTCAGCGGCAAAACCATTGTGCCTTTCTGCACCTCCGGCAGCAGCGGCATAGGCTCCAGCGCCAGCAATTTGCACGGTCTGGCCGCCGAGGCCACCT
>JAETTP010000031.1 GCA_021769035.1 Bacillota bacterium
CCTGTATCCGTTACAATGCTCAATGATGTTTTAGGCAAGGTGGCCGGGGATTTTGTCAAACAGGAGGTCAAAGTCACGCTGACAGAGCCTTGCAAGCGGCTGTTGGCTATGGTATTCCAGGGCAATTACACCGAGGGCAGTCTGGAGGAGCTTATTCAGGGAATTAGCAGCGACGCCAAAATTCAGGCCACGCTTAAAAAGAAGCTTAAAGGCCGCTGGGCAAAGGATACGGCGGCGCTTATGCAGGTGGCCGGACTTGATGAGCAGCAGGCCGCGGACTGCGCTTATTTGGCTGCTGAAGTTATTGGCTGGGAATGGCTTTGTCAGATACTTAAAGCCGGTGGCTGGGCCGGTTCGGTGCAGGAGGCCATCGAAATCATCCGTTCCGCCGTTATTGTAGATGAGAGCGTCAAGGTAGGTATTGAGTTGGAAAACTAGGCAGGAGGTGTTGAAATGGCTGCCATAAATGCCAGACAGATTAAAACCATTTACGCCCTGGGCAATGCTTTGGGCATATTGGAGAGAGGCAACGCTGATGATGAGCTGCACGCTTTTGTGGCAGCCATTAGCGGTAAAAGCTCCATTAAGGAGCTGAGCAGCTCTGAGGGAGAGGCTGTTATAGTCGCTCTGCAAAAGCGGCAAAAGGAAAAGCCTAAACGCTCCAGCAAGACCAAAGAGCATATGGAGGTGGCCGGGGGCGTTACCGCCAGCCAGCAGCGTAAAATTTGGGCGCTGATGTATCAGCTGAGGGATTTGGACGCAGAGCCAAACAGCAAGCCGTTGGGCGAGCGTTTATGCGGCATTATCAAAAAGGAACTGGGCGTGGAGGCCAGGCCGCAAAATCCCTTTGCCTGGGTAGATTTTAAGGCCGGAGCTAAGCTGCTGGAAGTCCTAAAAGGTTATGTTAAAAGCGCTGCAAAGGCCGCCCCAAAGGTCGGTGCTGATTTATGAGGGAATTTGTTATCCAGCCAGACGACTTGAACGAGGAACAGCAGCAGTTAGCAGAGCTTATTGGTTTAGATAATTTTGCCAAATTGGTTCAGGTGTTTGGTGGCACAAATATTTATATTCCCAAGGCGGAAGCTTTTGGGCGCACCATGCGCAATGAAAAAATCCGGCAGGAATATAACGGGCGAAATGTTAAGATTTTAGCAAGCAAATATGGACTGACTGAAAGACAGGTATATAATTTAGTAGACAATTCAAACGGCAGAAATTATACAAGAGTTCTGGATGGCCAGATGAGCCTGTTTGATTTTCTGAACAGCAGCTAAAAATTGAAATGTTTTATTGAAATATTTCATTATTTTATTTCGCAAATTTTATGTATAATGATAGCAAAAAGTTATCATTATACCTCATAAAAATCGTAAAAAATTTTCGTTTTCCGTATAAGGGTATAGTGATAAGAAATTTTTATCACTATACCCTATTTTTTTATTTATGGAGGTTTTGATATGCTGTTCGATAATGATACTTGGTGGCTGGCCATTTTATTGCTGGGCGGACTTATTGCCTTGGCGGAATATTTGCTTAAACGCTCTCTGTTTGGGCGCATTGATGAAATAGCCGCCAAGGTTCAGAGCATAGACAGTAACATGGTAAAAAAAGCTGACTATGAAAAGGCTCACGACGCTGTTTTGAAGGACGTGGAGCAGATAAAAAAGGATTATACGCCGCGTGACGAGCATAACAAGGCTTTTGATGAAGTCAGAGCCGATATTAAGAAAATCACAGAAAATTATTTAACTAAAGAAGATTTTTTCCGTGAACAGGCTAAAACTGAGCGCAAGCTGGATAGCACGGAAAATAAGATTGATAAAGTGCTGGAACTATTGATGAATATAGGAGGTAAACATAATGAATAAGAAATATTTGCAAAGTCTGGAAAATGCTGCCTTTATCGAGAATAATGGTAAAGTTGCCAGACTGTTAAACATATTAAATCACGATTATCATAAATTGTCAGAAATGCAGCGTGTATTGAAAGCACAGGGAGTTGATGAGGCTGGACTTATTGAGTCGGTGAACTTTTTGGCAAGAGCAGGATATATTGAATTGCGAGATATTTCTAGTAAAGTCAATGCCAATTTAGCTGATTGGCAATATTACGAGTTAGAGGCAATTTTAAGCGATAAAGGCCTTAGATTACTCAAAGGCGGCATTAAAGATGACTTGGTTGAGGTATAGGCCATGGGCAAAAAGAGAAACAAGGAGCCAAACCGCAAACATAGCAAAATTGACGGTTTGCCGCCTGAACTAAAAAGCGTTGTTCAGCATATGCTGCTGGCCGGATATAAATATTGGCAAATACAGGATTACCTGGCCGAAAACGGAGTTAGTATATCTTTAGCCGCTATATGCAACCACGCACGCCGTTTTAGAGCAGATGTGGAAACGCTAACCATTGCCAACGAAAATTTTAAGGCAATGATGCAGGAGTTGGAACGCTGTCCGGATTTGGATACCACCGAAGCCATTGTGCGCTTAACCAGTCAAAATCTGTTTAAGGCGCTGGCCAACACAAGCGAGGAAGATTGGCAGGATATTAAACCACAGGAGCTTATGAAGCAAGCCACCGGTTTAGTCAGAGCAGCGGCATATAAAAAGCGTGTGGAAGTACAAAACCAGACGGACACCGAGGCCGGTTTGGAGGCCGTGCGGCAGTTGGTATTTGACGCCATGGCCAAAGAGCGCCCGGACTTGTACGATGAGGTTAATAAATTCCTCAAGGTCAAAAAAGCCGAGGGGTTGGAATAGGAGGAATATTTATGTGGCACGTTTTGCAGGTAACCAGTGGCAAGGAACAGCTGGTGGCCGAGGCGCTGGTGGCATTGCCGGATTTTAATATTAAAGCCTGCGCGCCAAGGGAAAGGCGCTTAATCCGCAAAGACGGCAGTTGGGACAATAAGCTTTACACCCTGTTTCCAGGCTATGTCTTTGCAGAATTAAAATATACTGCCGCAAGCTATTATGCAATTAAAAAGCTTCCCTATGTGCAGCGCTTTTTAGGAACCGACGGTCTGCACCCGGAGCATTTAACCTATATTGAAGCCGAGTGGCTCAGAGCGCTGAATAATGAGGGGGAGCCGCTGGAACCCACAAAAGCTGCCTTAAATGCAGATGGTGAGGTTATTTTGCAGGGCGGCATTTTGAAAAGCTTTGCCAGCCGGATTATTAAACTGGACAAACATGGCCGTAAAGCCAGCGTGGAGCTGAGCGTCTGCGGCGAAAAAAAGATAATCACCCTCTCCTTTGTTTTGAAGGGCGAAGAAACTGAACAATAAGAACCTGTGAGCAGCCGGGCGGTTGATGCGTCCCACCGGCCAGCGAACAGGGAACATAAAAGGCTGAAAACTGCGCCAAAAATTATCAAAATATCAAGCGGTATTTTGAATGGCGCAGCATAGCCTTTTGTCGGGCGTAAAAATCCTTAAAATATACCGTTTAATTCGCCCACAAACCCTTTCAAAAACGTTCAAAGAGTAAAACGCTAACAACTATACCGAAAAGCGAAAAAGCGCCCACACAGGGGCTTATTTTTTTGTGAACACTTAGCAAGTAACAAGGCGAAGCCGCTGTTAGAGCTTAGCGACCGTAGGAAGTCAAGCCGCTGGATGTAAACATTAAAACGAGGTGAAACATCGTTGAGAAAACGCAAAAAAGACGCTGCCGAAACCCTGTTTGGTATTATGCAGGAAACGGAGGCGCTGGCAGAAGAGCAGCCCAGCAATGATATAAATGCCTTAAACGACCTTTTAGCACAATTTTTAAGCCAAGATAAGATTGCAGACAATTTGGACAAACAAACAATTAAGCGGGCCTGGCTGAATGGCGCAGCGCTCATCGGCGTAAACGGTATTCGGCGCAAGCTGGCGGCCATTGATTTGGAGTTTTTTGGCCGGGCATATTTCCCCCACTATTTCAGCCGCCCCAGCCCGGACTTCCACCGGGAACTGGACGCTATCTGGCAGGAGGGCGTACTGAAAAGTGGCAATCCATTTTCGTTGGCTGTGGCCAAGCAGATAAACCGCTCATCCGGCGTGCGCCGGGTGGTGGCGGCGCCTAGAGGCCACGCTAAAAGTACCAACCTGACCTTTAAGGGTACTATGCACGCCGTTTTGTACGGATATAAGCATTATCCTATTATTCTTTCCGACAGTTCCGAACAGGCCGAGGGTTTTTTGGACAACCTGCGCGTAGAGTTTGAAGAAAACGAAGCTATAATTGAGGATTTTGGGCTGCTGGCCGGTAAAGTCTGGCGTTCTAATGTGCTGCTGACCAGAAGCAATATTAAGATTGAGGCTATTGGCAGCGGCAAAAAAATCCGTGGCCGCAAGCACCGCAACTGGCGGCCAGATTTACTCATTTTGGACGATGTAGAGAATGATGAAAATGTTCGCACCCCGGAGCAGCGAGCCAAGCTGAAAAGCTGGTTTAATAAGGCAGTTTCCAAAGCTGGCGACGATTACACGGATATTATTTATATCGGTACTATGCTTCATTATGACAGCCTGTTAGCTAATACGCTGAGAAACCCGGCGTATAAAGCCATTTTGTATAAGGCTGTCAGCAGCTTTTCAACAGCGGACAAGCTATGGAAGACCTGGGAGGATATTTTCTGCGATTTGGATAATCCCAACCGAGAACGTGACGCCAGGGCTTATTTTGCTGCTAATGAAGCGGAAATGCTGGCTGGCACTAAAGTGCTGTGGCCGGAGAAGTTAAGCTCTTATGATTTAATGGTGATGCGCATAGCCGAGGGCGACGCTGCGTTTAACTCGGAAATGCAGAACGAACCTATTAGTCCGGAAGATTGCCTGTTTATGACGGAGTGGTTCGACTATTACAACGAGGCCGAACTCAGCTTCAGGGTCAAGGATTTTCAATTTTTCGGTTTTGTCGACCCTTCTTTGGGCAAAAGCAAAAAGAGCGACTATTCGGCGATTATTACGCTGGCCAAACATAGAGTCAGCGGTTATATGTACGTTATAGACGCAGATATTGAACGCCGCCACCCAGACAAAATTATTGCCGATATTTTGGAAAAGGAGAGGTGGCTCAGAGCCAGCTTTGGCCGGGGCTATAAAAAATTCGGCGCAGAAACAAACCAGTTCCAGTGGTTCTTAAAGGAGGAGCTGGCCAAGGCGTCAGCCAAAGCCAATCTTTATCTGCCTATTATTGAGGTGCAGCAAAGCACAGATAAGCTGCTCCGCATCCAGACGCTACAGCCGGATATTAAAAATAAATATATCAAGTTCAATCCCCGACACAAGCTGCTCTTAAAGCAGCTGGAGCATTTCCCAATGGCCGACCACGACGACGGCCCGGATGCTTTGGAGGGAGCCAGAACGATAGCTAAAAAGACCAAAGGCTTTAGAATTATGGATAAATCGGATTTTGGAGTGTGAGATATGCAGCATTTGGGAGATATTTGCCAGATAAACGGCGAAAATATTGAGCCTGTAGACGTTATAATCGGGGGCAGTCCTTGTCAGGATTTATCTGCCGCTGGCAAAAGAACTGGATTAAATGGCAAACGCTCCAGCCTGTTTATGGAGCAAATACGGATTATTAAGGAGATGAGAGCGGCAAGTGGAAAGCAAAAACCAAGATTTATGGTCTGGGAAAATGTGCCGGGAGCGTTTAGTTCAAACGGCGGAGAGGACTTCCGAATTGTCCTTGAAGAAACGACCAAAATCATTCAACAAGATGCCGTTATTCCTAAATCTCCAAAAGGAAAATGGCGAACAAGCGGCTGCATATTGGGAAATGGGTGGAGTATTGCCTGGCGTGTATTCGACGCACAGTTTTGGGGAGTCCCCCAGCGCCGCCGTAGAATCGCGCTTGTCGCAGATTTTGGAGGAGCAGCCGCACCTGAAATATTATTTGAGCGTCAAAGCCTGCCTGGGGATACTGAACCGGGCGAGCCGTCGGGACAAAAAGCTGCCGCCGGATTTAGAGGCTGCGCTTTTGCGGCAGGTTTTTTGCCTAATGCCGGAGCAAAAGCCAACGGCGTAGCATATGAGCAGGAATTGGCTCCAACCTTATCTTCACAGCAAAAAGCGGCGGTTTGTTACAGCATAGGCGGTTATAACAGCAAAGCCTGGTTATCGGATAATCCGCAAAGCGGTATATACGAAACAGAGGTGTGCCGAACACTGGATACTGCAAGCTGCGGCTCTCCTGCCTGCAATCAGGGCGGCACGGCTATTGTTGAAATAGATTGTAATGCAAGGCCTAAAATATATCGAAAAGCAACTAAATCACATAATACAAATGAAGCGCCAACATTCAAGGAAGATAATATAAGCAGCACTTTAAATACATTTGATATTGGTGAAAGCCGTATAAATGAGTTGGTTGTTGATTGGAAAACTGTACGCCGCTTGACGCCGCTGGAATGTGAACGGTTGCAAGGCTATCCTGATGGCTGGACGGATATTGGCGAGTGGGTGGACAGCAAAGGCAAACTGCATAAGGAAAGCAGCGATACCGCCAGATACAGAACTTTAGGCAACAGCATAGCTCTGCCGCCCTGGCGCTGGATTTTGGGGCGTATGGCTTTATGGTTAAAACAGCCTGCCACTATGGGCAGTCTTTTTGACGGCATCGGCGGTTTTCCTTTACTTTGGGAAGAAATAAACGGAGCCGGGAGCTGCCTTTGGGCAAGCGAGATTGACGAATTTTGCATAGCTGTTACCAAAAGACGATTTAATTATGGAGGTTAGAAACAATGAGCAAACAGTTAGACTGTCCGATTTGCGGCGGTTCCGGCTATGTTTTGCTGGAAGACGGCAGTGCCAGAGCGTGCGAATGCTATAAAGCGCGAACTCTGCTGGCGGCCAGAAACGCCGCCGGTCTGCCAGCAGCTTTGCAGCAAATGACCTTTGATAAATTCAATCTGGCAAATTATCCGGGCAACCAATGGCCGACAGCAGGCGGCGGCAAAAGTTATTTGGATTTAGCCAAAGCGGCATTTGTCAAAACCAAAGCCTGCTGCGAGGCTGTGGTTAAAGGCGGCTGTCGGCGCGGCATATTACTGCAAGGCAATGTGGGCAGCGGTAAAACGCATTTGGCAGCTGCAGCGGTCAATTATCTGCTGGAGCAGCACAGAGATGTGTATTTCCTTATAGCCTCAGAGCTTTTTGAGGAATTGAAAAAAAGCTTTGACGGTGATGAGGAAACTAAAAGCAAAGCATGGCGGTTGCAGCAGAAAGTCAAAAGGACGGAAACGCTTATCATTGACGATTTGGGCAGCCATAACTTCAGCGACTGGACGCGCAGCGTGCTGTTTACCATTCTTAATTACCGTATGAACGAAGAGCTGACCACCATTATTACCACCAATATGAACGGCGAACAACTGAGAGAGAATTTGGACAACCGTTTAATATCCCGGCTTATTGCTCAATGCGAGCCTTGCCTGCTGCTGGCAAATAATGATTTGCGGCTGCAAATACCGGGAGGTGGTGGCAAATGATTGTGCATATGGAGCGCGACTCCATCGCTGAACTTAACGACGCGGATATTAAAAAGCTTATAGATGAACAGGCCAGCGCAGATTTGAAATATGACCGGCTTCAGGAGTATTACGAGGGCAAACACGCCATTTTGCAGACGAGCAAAAAAGACACTACCGCGCCGAATAACCGGCTGGTGCATAACGTACCCAAATATATCACTAACAGTTTTGTGGGTTGTTTTGTTGGTAAGCCAGTGGTGTATGCCAGCCAAAATGACGAACTTATGGCCTGGCTGCAAAATATTTTCGACTATAACGACGAGCAGGCGCATAATGCAGAACTGGCCAAATGCTGCTCTATTGGCGGCGGTTGTTTTGAAATGCTTTATCTGGACGAGGACGCCGAAATTCGCTTTGCCAAGGTGCCGCCCTATCAGGGGATTATGATTTGCGCCACCGGCGAGGATGTGCCGCTGCTGTTTATCCGGATAATTCACAGTCGGGATAAAAACGATAACAAAATTGATAGAATGGAAGTTTGGGACGCTGCAGTCTGCCGTTATTACATAAGCAAAAACGGCGGAAATTTTCAGCTTTATGACGAGCAGCCTCACTATTGGCAGGACGTGCCTTTTGTATATTATGGCAACAACGAGGAAGGCGTCGGTGATTTTGAAGATGTTATTTCGCTGGTTGACGCCTACAATCTGGTGCAGAGCAACACGGCAAATTTATTTCAGTATAACGATAACGCCATTTTGAAAATATCCCGGCTTGGGGACGTCACCTCGCAAAATATTCGAGATATGAAAGAACTAGGCGCAATTATTCTGGAGGACGGCGGCGATATTGAATGGCTTATTAAAGAGCTGAACGACAGCGCCCTGGAAAACTACAAAAACCGCTTGTGGCGAGATATGCACATATTCGGCGGCGTTCCTGACCTGTCAGACGAAAACTTTGGCAATAATTCCTCCGGTGTGGCGCTGGCGTATAAATTCAGCGCTATGGAGCAGATTTGCGCGGTTAAGGAGCGCAAATTCAAGCGGGGCTTGCAGCGGCGGATTGAACTTATTTGCAATATGCTTCAAGTCATAAGGGGAGCCGCCTATGACTGGCGCGAGGTGGATATTAAATTCAGACGCAACAAGCCCCAAAATATGCTGGAAACCGCCCAGATTGTGCAGATGTTGGCGGATATATTAAGTAAGGAAAGCAGGCTTCAGCTTTTGCCTAATGTGGATAATCCGCAGGACGAACTGGAGCGGCTGCAAACCGAACAGGCGGCGGAAGTCAGCGCCTTTGGCGGCGGCGAGTCTTCCGGCTATAATATGCTTGCTGAAGCGTTGGCGGCAGCGGAGGCAACCAGCGAGGAGGATAAGCTATGAGCCTAAAGGAGCGCAATTATTGGATAGAACAGGCCAAGGCGCGGCTGTTGGCAAATGAGCGCCGGGCTGATGATGTTACTAAAGAGTTGATGATGCTCTATGATGAGGCGGCTAATTTGCTGGAGCAGGATATTTACAAGCTGTTTGCCAGATATGCCAAAGATAACGCCTTAACTACTACTGAGGCGGCACGGTTGCTGTCCGGAGCAGAACACAGTCGTTGGCGAAAATCAATAGAAAAATATCTGGCAGATATTAAAGCCGCCGGAAATACTCCAGAGGGCAGCAAACTGCTGCTGGAGCTGAACACGCTGGCAATGAAAAGCCGCATCAGCCGCAAGGAGCAGCTGCTGGCTAATGTGTATCAAAATATGATAAATCTGGCTGAAGATACAACCACCCGGTTTAATGATTTGCTGGGGGATATGGTCAGGATTAATTATTACGAGGGGTGCTGGCGTATTCAATGCGGTATAAAAATGGTCTTTGCGGCGCCGAAAATCAGCGAAAAGCTAGTTAAAAGCATTTTGGCCTATCCTTGGGCAGAGAAACATTTCTCACAGGCTGTTTGGGGCAACTGCGAGCATTTGGCCGCTTTAGCCAGGCGCGAGATAGCCTTGGGATTTATCCAAGGCAGCAGCGTGGATAAAATGGCGGCGGCTATCGACAGCGTGATGCACAAGGGGCGTTATGCGGCGGAGCGGCTGGTGCGGACGGAATGTAAATACTTTGCCAATCAGGGAGAGTTGGCCGCATATAAAGAAAACGGCATTACTCAATACCGCTTTTTAGGCGGCAGCGAGCGCAGCGGCGCCTATTGCGGCTGCTTGGAATTAAACGGTCAGATTTTTAATGTTGAGAACGCCGAGCCGGGCGTGAATTTTCCGCCGATACACCCTAACTGCCTTTGCACAGTGGTGGCGCATTTTAAGCGCAGTATGTTTGGGGATTTGCCGGACGGAGCCACGCCGATTACTAAAAATCCCAATTTTAAGCAATGGGCTAAAAAGTATGCCAAAGAATTTAACGCTAATTAATCGCCGCTTAAACGGCGTTTAATTATATACAAAAATAAAATGATTTGGAGGTAAAAAATTATGGAAGAAAGCAAAAGCGCGGCTCAATCTGCTGCGCAAGGCGCACAAGGCGCACAAGGCGCAGAAAACATTCCTGCCGCCGGTTCTGCGACGCAGGGTGAAAATGCTGCTGGCAGCTCGAAAGAGGCCGACGGCCTTATGCAGAAGTTTGTGGATTTTTTGAGCCGGGGCGAGAAAAAGGCAGCAGAAACTAAAACTGCCAAGGAAACCATAAGCGGTGAAAAAACCTACACGCAGGCTGAATTTGAGGCGGCGGTAGCCGAGGCGGTGGCTAAAGCCAGCGTGGGCGGCGAAAAGCAGCCGAAAAAGCCTGCCGAGGGCGATATGCAAAAGGAGCTGGCCGAACTGAAAGCCCAGCTTTTGAGCAAGGAGCTGCACGAATTGGCGGCAACCAAGCTGAAGGAAGGCGGTCTGCCGGAGGATTTGGCAGCTCTGCTGGATTACAGCAGCAAGGAAAAAATGGAGGCCAGCCTTAAAACGCTGCAAGATAGCTTTACCGCTAATTTGGAAACGGCTGTTAAAGAGCGGCTTAAGGGTAAAACGCCGCTTGGTCTTGGGACTGGCAGCAGCAAGGAAACAATCGAAGAACAAATTGCCAGAGCAATGCGCGAGGGGGTAAGATAAAATGCCGAATGTTATTGAGTTTGCACCTATTTTTCAGCGGCAGCTTGATTTGGCAGCTGTGCAGGAATGTACCAGCGGCTGGATGGAGCCCAACCAAAGCCTGATTATTTATAATGGCGGCGCTGACGTAAAAATTCCCATTTTGGAAATGGACGGCCTGGCGGATTATGACCGCAATCAAGGCTTTGTTACCGGTTCCGTATCTCTGCATTATGAAACAATGACAATGACTCATGACCGCGGTACCCAGTTTTTGCTGGACGCCATGACGGTAAATGAAAGCGGTTTTCTGGCTACAGCCCCGGCTGTTATGGGGCAGTTTCAGCGTGAAAAGGTTGTGCCGGAAATTGACGCTTGCCGTTACAGCACTATTGCTCAACGAGCTATTGAACTTGACAGAGTGCGCTATGGTTATACGCCGACGCCAGCAACAATTTTGAAAGAACTGGACGCTGATATTGTAATGGTTCGGGAAGAAGTTGGCGAAGAAGAGCCGCTGGTTATTACTATGAGTTTTGCTACTGCCAGCATATTAAGCCAAAATGACAAAGTAAAGCGTATTGTTGATGTAAGCAATTTTGCCAAGGGCGACCTGACATATAAGGTTAAGTCGCTTGACGGCACAATTCCTATTGTTCCTGTTTCTTCCAAACGTCTGAAAACCGCCTATAAATTCTGGAGCGCCAGAGGTGAGGAAAAAGATAAATTTGGTTTTGAGCCTTTGGCTGACGCACTGGACATCAACTGGATTATCAGTGCGAGAAAAGCGCCTATTGCCGTATCGCGCACAGATAATACGCGAATTTTTGACCCACAGACTTATCAGCAAGCTAACGCATGGGCAGTGGACTATCGCAGATACCACGATATTTGGATACCTAAAAACCGTATGGGCGGCATTATGGTTAATATTCGCCAGGCAAAACCGGCGGCGCCTGTCACCGGTAACGAGGAGTAAGCTATGGCGGCCAGAAAAACAGCTTTGGATAAGCAGATAGTTAAAATTGCCGCCGATGTGCGGCAGTCGCTTAAACTGCCGGATGAACAGGCCGAACTTGTTCAGCGTTATGCGCGCCGGGCGGTCAACCGTATTTTGGTATATTGCAACCGCCCGGATTTGCCGGAGCTGCTGGAGGACGTGGCGGCGCAAATAGTTGAGGATATGCTCCATTATGACAATCAGGCTGGAGAGAGCGCCGCCGATGGCATTGTTTCCAGCATATCCAGAGGCGATACCACTATCAGCTATAAGGATAAGCGAAGCAGTTATGCAGAAACGGTGAGCTTTGTGCGCGGCTATGAAAGTTTGCTAATTCCCTTTAAGCGCATGAAAATACCACGGGACGCGGAGGCGGCAGAAAATGACTGAGGCGGATATTTTAGCAAGCACTTATGATGATTTATGTAGCGTTTACAGACCTTGCAAAAGCCTTTCTGAAGACGGGGAAACCGAGCAGTTGCAGCGGCTTGTATATGAGGCTCTGCCCTGCTCTTTAAGCCATCCCAGCGGCGGCAGACGGCAGAGAGAGCAGCCGACGCCCAAGGCTGGCTCTGACTATACCCTGTTTGTACGCCCGGAGGTGGAAATTAAGGTCAGCGATATTTTGGAAATACATCAGCAGGGACGCCTTATTAAAGGCATAGCCGGTAGAGGTTTTTATTATCCGTCCCACAATGAAATTCCGGTGACGCTCTTTAAGGAACGGGTCTGATGAGCGGCACGGAATACCGCTTTAACGGTCTGGACGTTTGGGAACGACAGCTGGCGCGGCTCATTGAAAGCCAATACCCGGAGGAATTCCGGGCAATGGTTATCCAGATAGCCAGGGAGCTGCAAACCAAGGTTAAGGAAAAAACGCCGGTGAAAACCGGGCGGCTGCAAGACAGCTGGATTGTTGGGGATATTGTTAAACGTGGCGATTGCTACTACATTGAGGTATATACCAATGTTGAATACGCCGCCATGGTGGAATATGGCCACCGCAAGCAGGGAGGCCGGGGCTTTGTGCCGGGCAAGCATATGATGGAGTTGTCTTTAATTGAGGTACAAGCCCGGCTGACGCCCTTTTTGCGGCAATGGCTGCACGATTTTATAAACGAGCATGAGGCATAGGCAAAATGGAAAATGTTTTTGAGGAAATAAGGAGGGCGCTGGTTAGAGCGTTTAAGGGTTTGTTTTCGGCCTATGACGTTTTTTGCGAGGAAATCCAGAGAACGGACGGTGCGGATGAAACGGCGGCGGCAGAAAACTGGATATATATAGATATGCAGCCGGTGGTAAATCAGACGGTAAACCGCTGGCACACCGACCGGCAGATATTTATAGATATTGCTATCCATACTGCCAGCGAGAAAAATAAGGATTATTACGCAATAATGCCTGCGGTGGACGGTCTTATCCGGCCTTATTTCTGCTTTGGCAACCGGGCTATAACAGTGGCTGACTTAAATTTTAAGGTGGTGGACAGAGCGCTACACGCTGCTTTTACGCTGGCCTTTAGGGACAGCTGCCCAGAGCCGGAGCCGCCGCCGTTTATGCAGGAATTAGATACAAATATAAAATAGCGAGGTGAAAAAAATGAGAAAAGGACTGCCCCAAATAGATATTATATTTCAGAGTTTGGGGCTTACAGCTATTGAACGCAGCGCAAGGGGCATTGTGGCGCTTATTTTGCACGATGATACTGAGGGCGGCGCGGAACTGACGATTTATAAATCGGTAACTGATGTTGACCCCGAACAATGGAGCGAACGCAATTACGACTATATTAAGCTGGTTTACGAGGGAACGCCCACCAAAGTTATTATTTACCGTATGGGTACGGAGAATTTTAACTATGGAGCGGCGCTTAAAATACTGAAAAATTACAAATGGAACTATTTAACCATTCCTGGCATTAATGAGGAGGGGGTTACAACTGTTTCAGCCTTTATCAAGGAAAGCCGGGAGCAGAACCACAAAACATTCAAGGCAGTGCTGCCCAACTGCAAGGCCGACCATGAGGGTATTATTAATTTTACCACGGATAATATCCAAAGCAGCTTATCCAAAACGGCGTTCAGTACGGCGGAATACTGCGCCCGGATTTGCGGCATTTTGGCCGGACTTTCCTTGCAGCGCACCTGCACCTATTATGTTTTGAACGATATTATATCGGCGGACACGCCAGAAGACCCGGACGAGCGCGTTGACAAGGGCGAGCTTATCCTAATTTTTGATGGTGAGAACTTTAAGATTGGCCGTGGCGTGAACAGTCTGGTCAGCTTTACCACCGACAAGGGCGAGGATTTCAGCGTTATTAAAATTGTCGAGGGTATGGACTTGTATCAGGACGATATTAGAGATACCTTTGAAAAAAACTATGTGGGCAAAATCCGCAATGATTATGCTGGCAAGCAAATGTTTATAGCGGCGCTCCGTGCCTACCAGAAATCGCTGACGCCTGACGTGTTAGACCAAGGCTTTGATAACACCGCCGAGATTGATGTAGATGCACAACGACTGTATGTTGAGGGCAAGGGTATTGATACCAGCAGTATGGATGATACGGCCATGGCCAGATATAACACGGGAAGTCATGTTTTTGTTAGTTCCCACGTTAAGTTTGTTGACGCCATGGAAGATTTGCGGCTGGTATGCCATATGTAAAATAAAAGTGAGGAGGAATAAAGAATGCCTGAAGTAAGAGGCAATCAAACATTGACCGGCGCTTGGGGCGAGCTTTGGATTGGCGGTGAGAAAGTTTTTGAACTGAAAAAAATCGAGGCTAAAATCACTGCTAATCGAAGCGACGTACAGCTGGGCATTGACGTGGACAGCAAGGTTACCGGATTAAAGGGCGAACTTACAATCGGCATATATAAGGTTTGCACACGCGGTTATGATACTTTGCGCAGTCTGGCTGCCGGTAATGATGAGCGAATGCAGATTATTGCTAATTTGGCCGACCCGGACGCTGTTGGCAAACAGGAAGAACGTTACAGCATAGATAATTGCTGGCTGAACGATTTGCCGCTGATTGGCTGGGAGAAAGGCCAGAACATAGAACAGGAATTTACCGGCGGCTTTACGCCCAGCGATATGGTAAATCTGGACAGGATAAATGCTTAAAAATGGAGGTTAAATAAAAAATGGATAAGGAAACGAAAAGCCTGCTGGCCGAATTTACACAAAAATCCTTGCAGCGTCTGGAGTCCAAAAAGCGGCCCAGATACCAGACTTTGCACATCCCCAGTTTGGATGTGGATATTAAAATCCGCAGTATTACCATGGCTGAATATGCGGAATGTCAAAACGCGGCTAAAAACAGTGAAGACGAAGACCGTGGGGATAAAAACTGCGTCTATCTGGCGGTGGTTGAGCCTTGCCTTAAGGACGTGGCCAATGAGATTATGGTGCAGGAAAGCGGTTTGCCTGCCGACCAAAAACAAATTCATGAGCCGCTGGATATTGTTAATATTTTTGAGTCTTATGAAATTACCGAAATTGCTATGCACATTTTGTATCTTTCCGGCATTATCGGTAAACAAAAGGTAACAACGGTTGAGCAAGACAAACAAAAAGCAACCAGAAAAGTGCTTGATGAAGTAAAAAAGTAATCAGGAGCGACGGCGAAGCGCAGCTGGTTCACTACTATCTGCAAAAGGGCTTTAAGCCAGAGAATATTTTAAGTTTGGATTATACATCCAGGCTTTTTTATTTTGCGTCAATGGAGGTGGAATTAGAGAACAAAGGAGGCGGCAATATTAAGTGAGCATTATCGGTAATCTTGCCGGGGGTGCAGACCGGGTTATAGGCGGCGTTATTGCCCTGCAAGATAACGCCACGGGGGTTTTGCAAAGTATCCGGCAGGAGCAAAGCCGCTTTCGGCAGGATGTGGCGCAAACCCGTCTGCGCCTCCGAGATGCGTTTAACCAGCGATACCGAACACAGGTTGAAACCACACCGGCAGTTAGAGCCCTAAACCGGGTCATGGAACGTCTTCGGCCTTTACGTCAACGCGTGGTAACAACATTGGCCGTAGCAGATTTGGCAACGGCGCCAATTCGGGCCGCAACGCGCCGGGTACAGTCTTTAGGGGCCGGATTGAGTCGAGTCGGCGGTCAGCTTAAAAATCTAGCCAAGGGCGTGGCAATACCAATAACTATTGCTGGAGGCGTTACAGCCGCAGCTTTAGGCGCAGCCGTAAACAGCGGTATGCAGCTGGAGCAGCAGCAGGTAGCCATGTCGCATTTTATTCAAGCAACTAATAAAGATTGGTCAACGGCTCAGGTGCAGGCGGAAACCGAAAGCTATATAAAGCAATTAAGAGATAATGCCAACG
Source organism: Bacillota bacterium (assembly GCA_021769035.1). Taxonomy (GTDB): domain Bacteria; phylum Bacillota; class Dehalobacteriia; order UBA4068; family UBA4997; genus Avidehalobacter. Next base: position 15,899 of record JAETTP010000031.1, read on the forward strand.
TCACGCCTTTTGAAACCGGCGAGGTTATTCAAGCAGGTTCCAGAGCGGTGGCTATATCCGGCGGCGATACTTACTCTGCTATGCGCATGATTGAGCTGGCGGAGGATATGGCGGCGGCAAGCGGCGGAACGGCCAGTATATCCGACGCTATCGAGGCATTGGCCGACGCCAAAATGGGTGAAATGGAACGCTTAAAATCTTTTGGTTTTAAGGTGAGCGCCGAGGAGTTTCAAGCCAAAGGCTTTGAGGGCATTCAGGCGGATTTGCAGGACTTTTTCGGCGGTGCAGCCAGTAAGCTGGCCACCACCGGCAGCGGTCTTGTTTCCACAATTACTGGCAAACTAAAAAGCTATGTAGCGGATTTTGGCCTAAAAGTAGTTGAAGAACTGAAACCGGCTTTAAGCGAAGTTATTACTTTGGTGGATAAAGCGGCGCCTGCTATTGAGGAGTTTGGCACCGTGGTGGCCGGGGGTATTGGCCGGGGTATTAAAGCAGCGACGGCAATTATTCCTAAGCTGGCTGTGGGAATGGCAGCAGTTAAGCAAAAGCTGGAGGCGGCCAAGCCTGTTGTGGTCGGCATATTTAATGCACTGGGTACAGCAGCTAAGATATTGGCTCCGGTTTTCGGCGAAGTATTTGATGGCATCGCCCAAAAGGTAGGCGCAGTGCTTAATTTTGTAGGCAGCAAAATGGGCTGGGTGCAAAAGATAATAAGCAAAACCGCCCCGGTTATCGCTTCAATCGTTAAAACCAGCTGGAGCGTTATATCTCCGGTGTTGGATATGGCAGGCAGCGCATTTAAGGTGCTGTTTAACGTTACCAGCACGGTATTTGAAGGCATTGTTAATGTAGTCAGCGCCGTTTGGGGCAAGCTGGAGCCAATAATCCAAAAGGTGGCTGACGGCTTGGAATGGGTCAGCGATAAGGTAAGCAAGCTGACCGGTGGCAGCGCTGCCAGTGTGAATATCGGCGGCAAAAGCGGTAAGGTTATGCAAACCGTTGCTGAAGATAATTCTAGTGCCAATATGAGCAGCAACAAAGTAAGCCGTCCTAAAATAGGTCGAAATGCCAAGGGAACGGACAACTGGCGTGGAGGGCTCACTTGGGTTGGTGAAGAGGGGCCGGAGCTTGTGGAGCTACCCGGCGGCTCTAGGATTTTGCCAAACCGGGAAAGCATAGCGGCGATGACGGCTCCGGTAATTCAAACAACACAGTTGGCACAGTCTAAAATTGATTTACAACCGGTTATAAAACCGAATTTAATGGTCATAGATGGCGGTGTGAGCGGCGAAAAGCCTTTGCCTGCGTCAACTATACCAGTAGCGGCGAATAAGCCCACAGAATGGGCATATGCCGGGCTGTTAGGTATTATGGATAAACGGTTGGCTAATATTGAGAGCCACTGGCGGTTTAAGGAAACGGCGGCAGTACCGACCGCTTCTGCTTCTGTAATCCAAAGTGTTCAGCCTGAACAGTCTAATATTGCTGTGCGCCAACCGATACTTGAGCCAATCCAGGAGCAGCAGCCGTTACCGCTGCCGGGAGGCGGCGTCAAGGCTCAACCCTCGCCTGCTCCTGTTTCTGCAAAAAATAATCAGAGCGGCGGCGCAGGCAGCAACAGCTGGAAAATAGAACTGCATATAGCTAAGCTGGCCGACAATATTGAGGTCAGGAGCGATGAGGATATAGACGCAATCGGCGAGGCGGTGGCTAAAAAGGTGCTGTTGGCGCTGAAAAATGCGCCAAGCATAGCCTAGGAGGTGTTAAATGCCAAAAAAAGACAGGATAATTGAGTTAAGCTATAACAATCACGAAGAGGCTTTTGTGCTGCCGATAAATCCGGCAGAATTTGAGTTTACGGGCGGCCAGAACAACCAGCGAATTAATCTGCTGAACATCGGCGAGGCTAATTTGCTGGGACACAGGGGATTAATCAGCGGCAGTTTAAGCAGCTTTTTTCCGGCGGCAAAATCTCCTTTCCGCCGTTTTGCCGACAGGGAGCCGGAGGAATATCTGGCGCTGCTGCAAAAATGGCAGAACAGCGGCCAGCCAATCCGGGTTATTATCAGTGACTGCGATTTTAATATGGCTATGTCAATCGACAGTCTGACCCGGCAATACCGGGAGGGGGACAGCGACGTATATTTTACGCTGGAGTTGACGGAATACCGCTTTTTGAATGTATCCACAGTGCAGACTAGCGCATCGGCCAAGCAGGATAACGGCTTAAAGGAGCGGCCAAACAACAGCGATAAGGGCGGCGGCGTGGCTGCCGGAACAGCGGCTAGTGGCGGCAGCCAGAAATATCATACGGTAGTTAAGGGCGAGAGCCTGTGGAGCATTGCCAAAAAGTATTATGGCAGCGGTCTGGATTGGCAAAAGATTTTTGAGGCCAACAGAGATAAAATCAAAAATAAAGATCTGATTTATCCGGGTCAGAAGCTGGTGCTGCCGTGAGTGATAAATCAATTAAATTGCTTATTGAAAATAAAGACTGGAGCCAGCTGGTGGAAAAAATCACCTGGTCTGGAAGCAACAAACAAGCCGCGCGGCAGCTGCAATTCAGCATAGCCTGCCGGGAGTTTGACCGTTTTTTGCCTAAAGCCGCTATATCCGAGGGGGATATGGTAATTTTGCAGCAGGACGGCCAGACGCTGTTTGGCGGCAAAATACTGGAGGTGGAAAAATCCAGCTCAGCCAATACAATTACTTATACCGCGCTGGATTTTATGTTTTATCTGCTGCAAAATCAGCTAAGCCTGATTGTAGACTGCACGGCTGAGGAGTGCGCGGCCAAAGTCTGCGATAAGCTGGGGGTTACTTTGGACAGCGCCGCAGCCACCGGGGTTAAGATGTATATGCCGGTTATCGGCAAGAGCGGCTATGATATAATAATGGCCGCTTATACCAGAGCTGCGGCTAAAACCGGCAGGAAATACTGCTGCCGGATGGAGGGAGTATCCGGCGTGCAGATTATTGAAAAGGGTGAACTGTGCGGCGTGGAATTATCCGGAGAGAATAATCTGACGGAGGCGGTATATAAAGTTTCCGCCCAGAATATGGTCAACCGGGTAATTGTGGTTGACGAGAGCGGCCAGGAGCTGCAAAGGCTGGATAGCGCCGAGGAGCAGGTCAAATTCGGCACAACGCAGCAAATATATAAGAAAAGCGGCGATGAAGACGCGGCAACGACGGCGAAAGCGCTGTTAAAAGGGCTGGAGCAAAGCGGTTCGGTTAAAGCAACGCCAGCGGACGCCAGGGCGCAGAGTGGCTGGGCGGTTATTGTTAAAGACGAAGTTAGCGGCTTAAACGGCAAGTTTTACATTGAGAGCGACAGCCACACTTGGGCGGACGGCAAAAGCGAAATGCAGCTGACGCTGGCGTTTGCCAATATTATGGACGAAAAGGAGATTGACTGAAAATGAGCGGCTGGGCGGCGGATTTGGCCGAAGCCATTAAAGCGTGCGGCAGACAGACGGGCAGCTTAATGCTGGCCAGGGTGAAAGAATTGCAGCCGTTTAAGCTGGAGGTGGCCGGCGAACTGGTGGAAAAGCAGATATATGCCGGTCAAATATCCGGACTGCAGCGCGGCGATATGCTGGTGGTATGGCTGGAGGGCGGCAGCTTTTATATTTTGACCAAGGCGGTGAGGATTGTATGAGCGTATTCCCTTTTATAACGCCGCCGGAGGACAGTCAGAGGGTGACTGGGAGCCTGCCAATGTTCAGAGAATATGCCTATGATTTTGCTAACAACTGCCTGCTGCTTAAAGACGGGCAGACTTATCTGGTTGAGGGCAACGAGGCTTTGCGTATCTGGATATTCAAGGCTTTGGCCACGGAACGCTTCAGATACACGGCATATGACGCAGTCTTTGGCAGTGAAATTAACGCACTGCCGGGGCAGGTGTTAAATCAGGCTGTATTGCAGGCGGAAATAAAGCGGTTCATAACGGAGGCGTTAATGGTTAATCCATACATCGTCAAGCTGGATAATTTTCAGTTTGAGCGACGTTTGAGCGGTATTAGTGTAGATTTTGACGTGACAACGATTTATGGCTCAGAGCCTTTTAGCTGGCTCTATAAGGAGGTGGCAACATAATGGATTTGGACGCTGTTAGTATCTGCGCCAGAATGAAAGCAGATTTGCAAAACCCGGTGAACCGGCTGGAGGGCGGCTTTTGTATGGATAATTTGCAGGCAGTCAGCGAAGAGCTGGCGCGGCTTAACTATATGGAGCTGGTACCGCTTAAAGCTAAAATTGCCGAGGCCAAGGAGGAGTTAATCACCAGCGGCAACGAAAACCACTATATTTACTGGGCTAAAAAAGTGCCGGGCGTGGGCAATGCCAGAGCGGTGGGCGTTAGGGACGGCAGCGGCGAAGTGCTGGTAGCTATTGTAAATGAACAGGCGCAAACGCCGGACGCCGAACTGCTGGAAAAGGTGGCGGCTTATATAGAAACGCAGCGACCGGTGGGAGCCAAGCCCATTATCGTGGGAGCCGTCGGGGTACTAGTGCGAATTGTGGGTCGCGTCAGCTTAAAGCCGGGATACGTCATTGATGAGGTTTGTGCAGCGTTTAAACGGCGGCTGCAGGAGCATTTTTTGCAGATTGCTTTTAGCAAAAGCAATCCAAATTTGAGCTATCACCTAGTTGGAAGTATACTGTTTGAGATAGCAGGCGTAGCGGACGTGCCAGAATATACCATAAACGGCTCTATGACCTCGATAGTGGGCAGCTTTGACCAGTATTTTACGCTGGAGGAAGTGATATTAAATGACGCTTAACAGTAATTTTATGCTGCCCAAAAGGGTGCGTGAAATGGCACAGATGGCGGATTTGCTGCAGGCTGAACAGCAGATGTTAGACCGCCTATATATGATTATCCAAGAGCTGTTTGCGCAGGGCAGCATAAATAACAATATCACGCTGACCAAGGCGGAGCTGGAGCGAATTTGTACTTTGCTGACCGGCTGTGAATGTCGGGTGGATGAATTTGCGGAAAAGCTGACAATACATATTTGTGTTAAACGAAACAGCGGCAGACCGGTCAGTATTCGGGCGTTAATAGACGGCATCAAGACGCTTATTCCAGCACACTTAAAATATGATATTGTAATGGAGTTGGCGGCAGCGGTGCATATTCAGACCGGTCAACTCAAGCGTAAAATCTGTTTTGAATTATGCAATCAGTATCTTTGCGGTGAGCATCCTGACGCAGCGTGGCAGGGACGGCTGAAAGATAAGGATATTAAAGTTGGGACGTTTGCTTCTGGCTGGCTGTTTCAAGCGGAAAAACCAAACGGTAAAAACGGCGGTTTGTCTGATGAGAGAATAGCGATTGCCGCCCTGCCCTCTGCTTTTTGTTTCCGGCCCCAAAAATCCAAAGGATATGGTGGCGTCATTAAAGATGACGGATTTGTGCCGGAGGTTAGAGCTCAGGCTTTTGTGTTTGCTGGAAATTTATGCGGTGAGGAATTTGCAAGGGAGGATTGATAGAAATGTTGACAGAAGCGGCTTTAGATAGCTATGCCCGGCACACTAAACGGCGTTTGGCTTATGCCAGATATAAGGCAGCAGGCATATGGAGAAAAGCAGAAATCGACCGCTGCGAGTATCCGGAGGGAGAACCAGGGCGGCTCAATGTCTGGCTGGTGCTGGAGCCGCCGGTGTCAAACGGCGTTGACGCTGTCAGTATTGAGGGTGTGCAGCTGATAGATACGGCAGGAGAGATATTTTTGGAAACTAAGGAGGCTATTTTAATGGACGCCCGTCAGGAGGGCGTTTTGTATCGTATAAGCTTTGAATTTAAGGAGCATATGGAGAGCGAGGTGGTATAAATGGGTTATGGCTATGAACCGGAGCATTGGCTTGACCATGTGGCGGAGTTTCCGGGGCGTTGGGAAATTGAGCAGGTGGGCGAAAATCTGGTGGTTCTTAAAAGAGCCGAGGGGCGAATAATCCAGCAGGGAACGCCGCAAAGCGCCAGCCGTTTCAATCATATGGAACTGGGTATTTTAGAGTCCTATTTGCTGGCTCAGCTGTTGGAAAGCCGAATGCTGCAAATGGTAAGGGATATTGAGGCTCTGACTGGTGAATGCGGCGAGGTTATCATAAACAGCACCGGCAAATATCCGTTTAATGAGGCAGTAGTAACAGTGCCTTTGAAAGCGCAGCGCGCTAATCTGGATTACCGGGTGGAGCTGGAGGTAAGCGAGGTTGCAGGTGGTATGGCGGAAACGGTACGCGCCTATGATAAGCAGAAAAACGGCTTTAAAATAGCCTTTATGGGCTCTGCAAAGAGCGTAAAAATTAAATATTGGGTAACAGGAGGCAAGGGCTGATGGAGATTGTAAATCAGGGAGGCGGCAGCAAAATTGCTTATGAGGTACAAGGCAGCGTCTTAATTTTTAACGAGGGAGAACTGACGCTGGATGTGAAAAAACACCAGAGGGATTTTGCGCGGACGCTTGATATATGCAGAGATAAGTTTGGTGGTTTAACTATGGGGCTTGGAGAAAATTATGTAGCTCAGATAGAAATACCGGCCAAAGAATATGAGTATGTGGAAGCTGAGGGCATTGCTGCTCTGGCAGTTGCAAATAATGAACAGGAAAACGAAACAGCTATGCTTAAGCAGAAAGTGGCTTTTGATATGACCAAAGTGAAACTGGTTTTGTGGGATATTTAGGGAGGCTGCAAAGAAATGGTAAACAATAGTAATTTTGACGCATTCAGGCTGGCGGTCGAAACTGTCTGCCCTGGCAATACGGTGCTGCTTGATGATTTGGGGCAGCCTTCGGTGATGGTAAGAATACCCAAGTTTAACATAAGCGACGTTATAGAGGGCGGCTCAAACAGCCCTCATCCTGCTTTTATTGTAAACGGTGTTGAGGTTGATGAAATTTTAATCTCGAAATATGAAAATATTATAATGCAGGAGCGAGCGTACAGCCTGCCGATGCGTGACCCTGCAACATATGTAACGTTTGACCAGGCGAAAAAATACTGCGAGAATAAGGGTCGCGGCTGGCATATGATGACCAATGCGGAATGGGCAGCGATTGCCTTGTGGTGTCAGAAGAACGGATTTTTACCCAGAGGCAATACGGCATACGGCAAGAGCCATGAGCAGCCTCAGGAACATGGGGTTCCAACATACAGGTATGGTGCAAATAATGCAACGATAGGCCGTGTGGCTACTGGCAGCGGCCCTGTAAGCTGGTTTCACAATAACAGTCCGGCAGGAATAGACGGCCTCTGTGGGAACGTCTGGCAGTGGGTATGCGGCATGAGGATAATGGATGGTGAAATCCAAATAATTCCGGATAACAACTCGGCAATGGGTGTTGATGAAAACCGGGAAAGCACACTGTGGAAAGCGATAATGCCAGACGGCAGATTGGTGGCGCCAGGCAGCCCTGGTACACTTAAATATGATAGTATATCAGCAGGTATTGCCACCACGAATGCGAGCAATTTGGGAGCTATGCAATTAAGCACAGAGCGCACGCATCCGCAATATACTGGCGGCAGTACTGAAGAATATTATGCCTATGGCCAGCAGACGTTTGAAAGTTTGGGCGTTAAAAGCGGTTTGGTGGTTCCAGAGATAGCCAAGGTGTTAGGTCTGTATCCGACCAAAGCGGAAACCGGCGGCCATCAGGGAGATTATTTTTACTGTCGAAATTATGGAGAGCGATTGCCGTTTCGCGGTGGCTGTTGGGACTTGCTGATGACCGCCGGTGCGTTTGCGTTAGATATATGGCGCACACGCTTTTTTTCAGCGCCTACCGTTGGCGTCCGCGCCGCTTTTATAGATTTGTAATCTGTAATCTGATATTGAGTAATCTGTAAAAAGCCCCGATAGGGGCGTTATCCTCCTGGCTGCTTTGCAGCCAGGAGGTCGAAAAAATTTAAAAAAATAGTAGCTTTTTAATATTTGAATATGTTAAAATTTTAGTATCAGATTTGCACTTATTTAAGGAGGGGGCTGATGGCGGAAACGGATTTTTTCTTGCAGCAAAAAGTATATGATATGATTTTATATGCTTATCCGGCTTTGGAGCAGATGCCTAAATCGCAGAAATTTAGTCTGGCGCAGGATATAAAACGCTGTATGGATAAAATAATGCGTCTGATTATAACGGCCAATAAAAAATACACCAAAAAGACTACTTTGCAGGAGCTGGATGTGGAAGTGGCGGCTCTCAAGGTATATATTCGGGTTGCTTATGATTTGCGTTATTTACCGTCTAAAAAGTATGAGCATTGGTCTGGCCTGCTGGTGGAAATTGGCAAAATGGTGGGCGGTTGGCGACGCTCAGAGGGACTGCAAAGCAAATCTGTGGCGGAGGGTCAGCCAGAATATATTTGTGCCGATTGCGGCGCCGTTATCCCGGAAAAGGCGGAGGTTTACTCAACTAAAAATTTTGGCCGGGCATTGTGTTACGGCTGTCAGAAAAAAGTTAAAGAGCGAGAAAAATAGTATTGATTTAAGGGGGCAGGCTGTGTGTGCCGTTGCGCGGTGGCAATTGGAACAACGGCGAGCGCGCTGGCGTGTTTGCGTTCAATCTGAACAACCGGCGTTCTAACAGCTATCACAACATCGGCGTCCGCGCCGCCTCTCTCTTTAGTCAGATATGCCCGGCTTAAGGGCCGGGCGTCAGCACAATGAGAAAAAAGGGCTTATCTCCGGCTATTTAGCAAAAACAAAATCTGTGCGCCTGACCGTTAGTAGTCCAGCAGTAGTTGGAGCGAAAACCGCCAGGCGCACTGTTTTAGGAGTAAAAAATGAAAACACTTAAGCACATCAAGGAAAAAGTAACGGATTTTGACAATATTTATTCGGCTTATATTCATGCTCGAAAGAATAAACGTTTTCGCCGTGAGGTTTTATCTTTTTCGGCCAACTTGGAAGACAACTTACACAAAATCCAAGAGTCGCTTATAAATCAAACCTATGTTCCGGGACGTTATCACAAGCGAGTAATCCATGAACCGGCAGAGCGTCTGATTATGTGGCAGGATTTTGTGCATAGGGTTGTGCAATGGGCGGTTTATCAGGTGGTAAATCCAGCCTTTGTTAGCAGCTATATTGAGGATAGTTTTGCCTGTATTCCAGGGCGCGGCACTAATGCGGCGGCGCAAAGGTTGTATCAGTTTATGCAGCAGGCCGGACGTAAACAGCAGCAGGCCGGATTGGATGCCTCTGGCAGGCCTAAGCTGCGCTATTGGGTGCAAAAGCTGGATACCAGCAAATTCTTTTATCGTATTGACCACAAAGTATCTTTGGATTTAATAGGCCGCAAGTGCAATTATGACCCCTGGCTGATGTGGTTAATGGATTTATTTGTTAATGCTCCCGGTGAACGCTTTGGTTTTCCGCCGGGTCTTGGCATTAATGATTTGGAACCGGAAGAAATGCTGGAAGATAAAGGGCTGGCTGTGGGCAGTCTGCTCAATCAAATGCTGGCTAATATAAACCAAAATGAGGTTGACCATTTTGCCAAAAGGCAGCTGCGTATTCATTATTATGTAAGATATATGGACGATATTGTAATGTTAGCTGATAGCAAAGCCCAGCTGCTGGAGTGGCGGC
>JAETTP010000096.1 GCA_021769035.1 Bacillota bacterium
TTGGCCTCATTCAGCACAATAGCGCCACCCTCGCCCATCACATAATTTTTAGTTTCGTGAAATGAATAGCAGCCAAACTCAGCTAGCGTTCCGGCATTCCGCCCCTTATATGTAGAGCCCACCGATTGGGCCGCATCCTCAATCACAAACAAACCGTGCTTATCGGCAATCCCATTGATTATATCCATATCGCAAGGTACGCCGGCATAATCCACACAGTAAATCGCCCTGGTCTTAGGCGTAATCAGTCCCTCAATCAAATTCTCGTTCATATTAAAGGTATCCGGCCGAATATCGCAGAACACCGGCCTGGCTCCTCGCAGCAAAAACGCATTTACCGTGGAAGAGAATGTGAAGGACGGCACAATAACCTCATCTCCCGGCTGCAAATCTATCAGCAGCGAGGCCATCTCCAACGCCGTGGTGCCACTGGTAGTCAACAAAACATTCTCCAGCCCCAGACGCTCCCTCAGCTGCTCATAAACCCGCATCGTGTATTTACCGTCCCCGGAAAGCTTGCTATTATGCAAAGCGTCTGCCACATATTCCTGCTCCAATTCCGAAATGCTGGCCTTATTAAATGGAATCATTTTGCCTGCTCCTTTTCTCTAATCTCCGCCACAAGCTTTGCCTGCCGCCTAATCTCGGCATAATGCTTTGCCCTCTCAACCTCATTCTCAATACATTCGCCAAAATAAGCAATCGACTTGCCAAAGCTATCGTCTGCCGGCAGCGTATAAACCTGCTCATTATTCCCAAGCTTAATCGTTACCTGTGGCTCATAACCAACCGGCGCAGTCAAAATTCGATTAGTATACAAAGTCCCTTTACTGCCCCAAAGCTCTAAACTGCATTTATAGCTATTATCCATACCAAAGGCCACCTGCGCCGCTAACCCCTCGGCATTGATAAGAGTTGCGCTGCCCCCAATATCCACCCCAAACTCCGGCTGCATATTCAACTGCGAAGTAGTAACCCTAGCACTGTCCCCCAGGAAATATCCGGCCAACTTCAGCGTATAACCGCCACAGTCCAGCAAAGCACCGCCGCCTAATTCTTTATTATATCGGAAGTCATTAGCCCCCCGGAAAGGAAAACCAAAATCAATGCGGATAAGTCTAAGTTCACCAATCTCTGCCATATGTTCCTTTATCCAATCCAGCTGGGAGTGATACACAAACATATAATTCTCGTGTACCGCCAAATGCTTCTCCGCCGCTAACTTAAGCAGATCCTCCATATCCTGCACACTGGTGCAAAATGGCTTCTCCAGCAAAACGTGCTTTCCAGCCAGCAAAGCCTTTTTAGCCCAGCGGAAATGCAATGCCGGCGGCAGAGGAATATATACCGCTCTCACCTCAGTGTCATTCAGCAGCTCACCATAGCCTTTAAATATCTTGCCCCCATAGGAATCAACAAATTTCTGGGCCTTGGCCTGCTCTGCTTCCACCTGCTCCGGGGTAGGCTCGCCAAACCATTCCCCGGCCTCAGCCACCGCAACACCTACATATTCAAAATCCAGGCTTTGCTTTAGCGCCGGCAAACAACGCCGAAAGGCAATTTCCGAGGGGCACAACACCCCAATCTTCACCTTTGCCATTTTCACACCTCCAAAAGCGAAAGCAAGTTCCGCAGTTGTATGTTTAAACAGTTATTTACCTGGGTCAGCAGATTAAGCGTCTTATAGTCCACCCAGAAATAGCCCTTTGGCGGCTCAAACGGCTTAATCTCCAGAATAACATTCCGATTCTGCTCATGATAAAAGCGGCCGCCCTCCTCGGACAAAATAATATCGTGCTTAACACCTTTACCGGCTTTTAACTGCTTCATAAAGAGCCTGTCCATCTCATTCTCCGGCTCCCGGCAAACCGCTTCCCGCTGCACTGTTGGCCCCAGCTCCATACCATCAAAACAGCCAACCTCCGCCTCCCTGCCCTCCACCTCAATATCGCAGTAGATTACCGAAAAGCTGTATGGCTCACGGCAACGAATACCCCAGTCGTCCATCTCCCAGCTTTTTAGCTCGTCCAACCGCACCAGCTCTGGCTGGGCATAATCGAACATCTTATAGTTGTTTATATAATTGTAGATTACCGCCAGGTCCTCCGGCTCCGCTGCATCAAACAGCGAGTTATACAGGCTCTGGTCGGTGAAATACCGGCGCATTTTGCCCCGCTGATCGTCAAGCATTGCCATAGGCAGGCAGGATAAAACCGTCCGGGTGTCCATATTCACCAGATTATCGTAGTGCATAAGCTGCTTTAATTGCCGTAAAGTCATCCATCTATGACTAGGCAGAACCTCAACCTCTTCTTCCACCAGCAACACAATATTGCGGTTACGCTTTTTGTAAAAACGAGAGGATTGCTCCGACTGAATTTGGTCAACGATAATTGTATGCTTGTCCGCCTGCACAAAATAATCCAGATAGGC
>JAETTP010000097.1 GCA_021769035.1 Bacillota bacterium
ATTTGATAATATAATAGGAGATTATATTACCCAAAACGGCAGTGGCTATTGTAAAAAGTGGTTCCATTATTTTCACCTCCTTTTGCCAGAGGCGATAGATTAAGTATATTATAGCATATATTGGGCGAAAATGGAAGATTTTGAGGAAAAATAAACGGGTGTTATGCCGCTTGACAAAGACGAGGTGGGTGTGGTATAATACTAAAAGAGAAATAGCACGCGACACAATTATTGCTAAACGAAACCCCTCGGAGGCCAAATTCCGAGGGGTTTGTGTGTAATCTTTATTTTATCACAGCAGCTAATTGCTCAACATATTTCTTGCAAAGTTCATCAGTTGCGGCTTCCACCATCACCCGGATTACGGGCTCCGTGCCGCTGGGGCGGATCAGCACGCGCCCATCACCGGCCAGTTCCTTTTCAATTTGCACACTTAACTCTTGCAGGGCCGGATTTTGCAAAGCCGCTTCCTTGTCCGCCACCCGCACATTTTGCAGCAGCTGCGGATAAGTATGCACCGGTTCGGCCAGCTTGGAAAGCGGCATTTTGCGCTCCAAAATAACTTCCATCAGCTTAATGGCGGTAAGAATTCCGTCGCCGGTGGAGGCGTATTTGCTGAAGATGATATGGCCGGACTGTTCGCCGCCGAGGCGGTGGCCGTTTTGCAGCATATTTTCATAAACGAAGCGGTCGCCCACCGCTGTTTTTTCGTAGTCAATACCGAATTCGTCAAAAGCCTTGTAAAGGCCCAGGTTTGACATCACGGTAGTCACGACAGTGTTGTTTATCAGCTTGCCGCGCTCCTTCATATAACGGCCGTAGATGTAAAGAATTTTGTCGCCGTCAACAACCTGCGCTTGCTCGTCAACCGCCAGGCAGCGGTCAGCGTCGCCGTCGAAAGCGAAACCAACGTCCAGGTGCAGCTCACGCACTAGATTTTGCAGCTCTTCAATATGGGTGGAGCCGCAGTTCATATTAATGTTGGTGCCGTCAGGCTCGTTGTTGATGGCATATGTTTTGGCGCCCAGTGCGTCAAAAATGCTTTTAGCCAGCATCCAAGCACTGCCGTTGGCGCAATCCAGGCCCACCCGCATGCCGCGATAGGAGCGCATAGCCAGCGAGATGAGATAACCCATATAGCGGTTGCGGCCGGCAGTGTAATCCACTGTGCGGCCAATTTCGTCACGAGCAGCCAGTTTAGGCTCCGGCGAGCCGGTGTCAAGATAATCCTCTAGCACGGCAATAGTGTCGGCGTCCATTTTTTCGCCGCGGTCGTTCAGCAACTTGATGCCATTGTCGTAAAAGGGGTTATGGCTAGCGGAAATCATCAGGCCAGCGTCAAAATCTTCCGTGCGAACAACATAGGAAACGCTAGGCGTGGTGGTGACATGCAACAGATAAGCGTCGCCACCGCTGGAAGTCAGCCCGGCTACCAGGGCGTATTCCAGCATATAGCTGGAACGGCGGGTGTCTTTGCCGATTATAAATTTGCAACGCCGGCCGCGCAGTTGGCGATAATAGCCGGCCAAAAAACGGCCAATTTTGTAGGCATGCAAGGCGGTTAAATCCACATTGGCCTCACCGCGGAAACCGTCGGTGCCGAAATATTTTCCCATTAAAAAATCCTCCTGAAAAAACGCTTGGTATATATACGCAAATTATAGCACAGAAATGCCGAAATGTCTAGCCGGAAAAGAGGCGTGTGTAAAAAAAATGGGGATTTGAAACGATTTTTCTTGACAAAAGGGGGCTGGATAAGTTATAGTTAAATTATCAAATAAAAGCCTGCAAATAAAAAGTCAATAGGAAAATGAAAAAAATTCAGGGGGAATTTGCAAAAATGAAGAGCCGCAAAAGTGTAAAGCAAACAGACCACCACAAATATGTGCTGATCA
>JAETTP010000032.1 GCA_021769035.1 Bacillota bacterium
AGCCCTCGGCCAGCAGCACGCATAAAGCAGCCATTGCATTATATACGTTAAACTTGCCGGAAAGCGGCAGGCTGGCCGCGTAGGCGCGCCCTTGGTAGAGCAGCTCAAATTCCGCTCCATGTCTGGTTAAATGATATTTCTGGGCCTGCAAGGTGGCCGGTTGCTCCAAGCTGAATGTCCAAAGCTGCGCCTTGGCCTCCTCCGCGGCCTGGCAAAAATGCTGTGCCCGCGGGTCGTCAATATTCACCACCGCAAAACGGGCCTGGCCGGCCGCAACCTCGCTGGGCTGGTCGCGCCCCAGCATTTTAAACAGTTGCAGTTTGGCTTCCAGATAATCCTCAAAGGTGCGGTGATAATCCAAATGATCCTGTGTTAAATTGGTAAACACTGCGCCCTGAAAACGCAGCGCGTCCACCCGCTTTTGCTTGAGAGCGTGCGAGGAAACCTCCATAACCAAATGCGTGCACTCCTCCTCAACCAACTGCGAGAGCAGCTCCGCCAAATGCAGCGGCTCCGGCGTGGTGTTCACCGCCGGCAGACGGCGCTCGTTGCAGTAATTGCAGATGGTGCCAATCAAGCCGGCCTTCAGCTGGCGGCGCTGCCAAAAATAACGAATTAAATTGGTGGTAGTGGTTTTGCCGTTGGTGCCGGTCACCCCCACAATATTCAACTTGCGGTCCGGGAAATCGTGCACCAGCTCAGCCAGCAGCGAAATAACCTCTCTGGTGTCCTTAACCACCAGCACCGGAGTGTGGGCCGCCACACTGGGCGGCGCATATTCGGCAATCACCGCCACCGCCCCGTTAGCAATCGCATGCTCAATATAATTATGTCCATCCGTGTTGGTGCCAACCAGAGCAATAAAAACATCCTCCGGCTGCACTGTGCGCGAATCATAATGCAAATTCTTCACGTTGATGTCCGGCACGCCGTCCGGGCTGATCCCCAGATAAACCGCAATATCTCTTAATCTCATTTCCTTGCCTCCCCTCTGCACCATTAATGTTTCCAGCCATAATGTCTACAACATTAATGGTCAAAACACATAACTATATATAATTCGCCATTTTTAGTAAGGTTCCTCTAAATTTTCTATAGGTAGTTGATTTTCATTCTGAAAATATACAGTAATCACATCGCCGCGCTTCACGCTGGAGCCTGGCACCGGGCTTTGCTCGTAAGCCCTGCCGCCGCCCTCGGTTTTCACCTTTAGGCCCATCGCATTCAGGATTTCCGCCACCTGACGCACATATTTGCCGGTTAAATCCGGCACAATCACACTGTCGCTGCCCGCGCTGCCCACCGTGTCCAACAAAATAGTGGTACCCACAGCCACCTGGCTGAAAGCGGCCGGCGTTTGGCTGCCCACATAGCTCCCACCGCCTTGCAGCTCGTAGCTAAGCCCGGCCACAGATATTACCTTTTGAGCCTCCTCCACCGTCAGGTTGCGCACATCCGGCACAGAAGTCAGTTGCTCTGCCTTAAAATCAATTTTTTCGGTTTTCAAATCCTGCAACTGCGAAACCACGCCCAAATAGCGCAAGGTATCCGCCATAATCAGCTGCAACACCGGGGCCGCCACCTGGCCGCCCTGATAAAGATCGCCGCTTGGTTCGTCCAGGATCACCAGCATAACCACCTGCGGGTCGTCAACCGGAGCAATCGCGCAGAAGGACGCAATATATTTGCCCTCCATATAGCCGCCCTCGCCCGGCTTTTGCGCCGTGCCGCTTTTGCCGCCAACCCGATAGCCCGGCACATAGGCCTTGGAGCCGGTGCCTTTGGTAACCACGTTTTCCAACATCAGGCAAACCGTGTCGGCCACATCTTGGGAAACCACCCGGCGCACTTCTTTTTTTTCAAAGTCCTGCACAATATTGCCCTCGCGATCGGTAATGCGATAGACAATCTGCGGCTGCAACAAAATGCCGCCGTTAGCCACCGCGGAAACCGCCGTCACCAGCTGCAAGGGCGTCACCGCAATACTCTGACCGATAGACATCGTGGCAATATCCAAATTGGAAACCCTATCCTGATTGATAACCAACCCCTTGGATTCGCCTTGCAACCCCAGTCCGGTTATCTCGCCAAAACCGAAAGCGTCAATATATTTGTAAAAGGTGCCCTTTTGCATTTCCTCCATTCGCTGCACCAAATTAACAAAGCAGGGATTGCAGGAATTTTGGATAATCTCCGCAAAACTTTGGCTGCCGTGCGGGCGATAATCGCGCCAGCAGCTGATTTTGTTGGAGCCAATCTGCACGTAGCCCGGGTCGTAAAAACGATCGTTCACCGTTACCGCACCGCTGTCCAAGGCGGCCGAAGCGGTGATAATCTTAAAAGTGGAGCCCGGCTCGTAGACGTCAGTAATCAGCATATTGCGCCGATAGCTGCTGTCGTAATCCTTGTAGTTGTTCGGGTCGTAGGTTGGCCGATTGGCCCAGGCCAAAATCTCCCCCGTTTTAGGGTTCATTGCCAGAACAGCCGCCGCCTTGGGCGGGGTTTCGCTGTTCATCAGATTATCCAGCTCGCGCTCGGCAAAGTACTGGATATTTTCGTCAATCGTCAAATATATATTATAACCATCCTGCGGCTGATTATATTCCTGAATAGCCTGCTGAATGATATTATTATTGCTGTCACATTCCGTAACAATACTGCCGTCTACGCCTTTTAAAATCTCATCGTAGGAATATTCAATCCCCTCCAGACCTTGATTGTCAATGCCGGCAAAGCCCAGCAGATTGGCGGCCAGCGTAACCTTGGGATAATAACGCTGCGTTTCCTCCACCATCATCACACCAGGCAGCTCCTTGGCCTCAATTTCCTTGTTCAGCTCCTCCACGGCCTCAAAATCAGCCCGGCGTTTAATCCATTCAAAATAAGAATTTTTAGTCAGGCGCTCGTATACGCTGTTATATTCCAGCTCCAAAATGGCAGAGAGCTTTTCAGCCACGCCGGGCAAATCCTTATCGTCAATCTGGCTGGGATTTACGGCCACAGAATCCGTGCTGACACTAACCGCCAACACCGAACCAGTCCGATCATAGATGGTGCCGCGGTTGGCCGCCACCGTCACCGAACGGGTGCGGGTGTTTTCAGCCTTAGATTGCAGCTCCGCCCCCTGCACCAGGGTGCGATAGCCCAAACCAACGCCAACTGCCACAAAGCAAAAAGTCATCAGCATAAAAACCCCAGCCAGATTTTTCTTGACGGCAAAATTACTGTGCTTCAAAAAAACATCCCCTCCTTTTACTTATAAACATATTGAACTTACGGCTAAAAAATTCCCGTAAAAGCAGAGAATAAAGCCCTCACTGCAATTAAAAGCAAGCAAATAGGCTTTATTCTCCGGTTATTATTAAGCTAATTCCGCATGCCCACCTGAACATTGCTGTCATCAGCGGTGAAAGAACGCCAAAGCGAACTAATTGTGTCTAAAATATTTTTATCTGAATCCTGCTCCAAAACCTCAACCGAGCCATAACCCAGCACCGCAGGATCCATTGCCATGCCGTTGCTTGCCACCTGATAATCATTTTGCGAGGATTTCTCATAGTACACCACGGAATCCTCGGTTGCCGCAACCATATTAAAATGCTCCATAGCGTAAGCGTTAACCTTTTCCGGTGAGGTTGCAGTTTCAATCTCCAACAGCAGCTTGGCATTATCATTGGCCAACGAATCTATAGCCGCCATCGTTTTGTTAATTTCATAACCCAGCATTGTTATCTGCGTATTCAGCATCATATAACCCATGCTCATCATAAAAATCAAAAACACTGAACCTAAAACCTGCGCCCGCTGACGAAAACGCAACATTTTGCGTTTTTTTAGCGCTTTCTGCTTATCGCTTTCAGCTCGGGATTCATAGACCCTGAATTCCGCCCGACGTTGTTCCGCTTCTGTTGGCTTATATTTGTAGGCTGTCTGCAATTTGGGCCACATCCTTTCTGAAAGCATATCTGTTTGCTTTCCTTAAAATAAAATCCTAATCCTAAATCAGTTTCTCAAGCTTTTCAACTGTGCGCAGCTTGGCGCTGCGGGCCCGCGGATTGCTTTGTAGCTCGTCCTCCGCGGCTGTTTGCGGGCGTCTGGTGATGAGCAAAGCCTGAGGTTGCTTGCCGCAAACACAAACCGGAAACTCCGGCGGGCATTCGCAGCCCTTAGCCAATCCCGCAAAATAGGTTTTAACAATTCGGTCCTCCAACGAATGAAAGGTGATTACGGCCAATCTGCCGCCCGGCTTCAAGCTGGCAAAGGCTGCGGCCAGGCCGCGCTCCAAAACGCCCAATTCATCGTTCACCGCAATCCGCAAAGCCTGAAAGGTGCGCTTGGCCGGGTGTTGTTTTTCCTTGCGCCTCTGGGCCGCAGGAATTGCCGCGCTCACCAGCTCTGCCAACTGTTTGGTGCTTTCAAGCGGCGTTTGCGCCCTTTGCTCCACAATCCGCCGGGCAATCCGCCGCGAGAATTTTTCCTCACCATAACGATAAATCAAATCAGCCAGTTCCGCCTCGGATAGCTTTGCCACAAGGTCGGCCGCCGTTCGCTCAGCGCGTCTGTCCATGCGCATATCCAGCGGGCCGTCCTGCATATAGGAAAAACCCCGGCCGGGCTCGTCCAACTGATAAGACGAAACGCCAATATCTAGCAAAATCCCGTCCAGCTCGGAAACGCCCGCTGCCGCCAACACCTGCGCCAGATCAGCAAAGTTGGCCCGGATTGGGCAAAAGCGTTCGCCAAATGGCTGCAAACGCCGGCTGGCAGCCGCCAAAGCCTCGTCGTCCTGGTCCAAACCAATCACGCGCCCGTCCGGCCCGGTGGCCTGCAAAATGGCCTCCGTGTGGCCTCCGCCGCCCAGGGTGCCGTCCAAATAAAGGCCTCCCGGCCGCAGGTTCAGGCTGCTCAGGGTTTGTTTTAATAAAACCGGCTGATGCTGAAAATTCAATTAGCCACCTCTTTAATCAACTTTCAAATTCGCTTCGCTCTCAAAGCTCACATTATATAATCCAAAAAAATTATATCTAACACTATTACAAGCAAAACAGCAGGAAAACAATGTGCAAGCCAGGCTTAAAAATCGATGTCCACATCAAAAGAACCGATGTTTTCAGAAATTTCCGAAATATGCTGCGAGATTGCCTGCTGGCGTTCGTCCCAGGCAGCTTTGTCCCAGATTTCCACCTTGCTTCCTACCCCCATCACTATCACTTCTTTTTCGATACCAACCGTTTCCCGCAACATAGCCGGCAGCAGGATACGCCCCTGCTTGTCCAGCTCCACCTCAGTGGCGTTGCCGAAGATAAAACGCACAAAATCACGCATATCACGCTTGGTTTGGGAAAGCCTTTGCAGCTTTTCCGCAAACTTTTCCCACTCCTCCACGGTGTAAATATCGATACAGCTGTCAAAACCTTTGGTCACGTAAAAGCGTTCGCCGAGAGCATCTCTGTATTTCACGGGAATGCTTACTCTACCTTTAGGGTCAACATTATTTTGGTATGTTCCCATGAATGACATTAGCTCTCACCTCCTAGCAACCAAGATTTTTACCACTTTTTAACACACATCAACACTTTTAAACCACTTTTTAACACCCTTGACATAATTTTAACCATTTTCAGCTCAAAATGCAAGCCTCTTTGCCCTCTTTTTACCTACAAAAACAGACTGTTTACACGCCGGAAAACGGGAGTTTTACCTGTCAACCGAAATAATTTGTGGATTATTAGCCAGCAGAGGGCTATAAATTTCGGCCTCAGCAGACAAAAACACTATAATAATTTTTTTTCACTTAAAGGTTTTAAGCAAAAAATTTTAAGCTAAATCAGGTTGTTTTCCACAGTTTCAACAGTTTCAACAGGCAGGCACAAAAAAATCCACCGAACAAAGGTTTTAAAGGCTCCAAGCCTTACTGCATAGGCTTTTCCACAAGTTAGTCAACAATAAAACCGCAGAACAATTTAAAAAAACAAAAAAATAGTGCACAAATCTGTACACTATTTTTAATTAGTTAAAAATTTAATTGTTATTTTTTATGCTTCGGTTTCCTGATTTTCTGTAGTTTCCGTGGATTCCTCATCGTTAGTGCCAAAGGACAAACGGTTGGAAGTAACCGAAAGTTCACGCACCTTTGCCTCCACTTCCGCAAAAATTTCCGGATTGTTCTTTAAGTATTTTTTAGCGTTCTCCCGGCCCTGGCCAATCTTTTCTTCATTATAGGAGAACCAAGAGCCGCTCTTTTTGATAATACCCAAATTCACGCCCAAATCAACCAGCGAACCAGCCTGAGAAATACCCTCGCCAAAAACGATGTCAAACTCCGCAATTTTAAAAGGCGGCGCCACCTTATTTTTCACAATCTTCGCCTTGGTGCGGTTGCCAACCATATCGCTACCCTGCTTGAGGGTTTCCTGGCGACGAATATCAATACGCACCGTGGCGTAATATTTCAGGGCGCGTCCGCCAGCGGTGGTTTCCGGATTGCCAAACATCACGCCAATTTTTTCCCGCAGCTGGTTGATGAAAACGATTGCCGTGCGGCTTTTGTTCACCGCGCCGGTCAGCTTGCGCAAGGCCTGGCTCATCAGGCGGGCCTGCAAGCCAACGTGGGCGTCGCCCATATCGCCCTCCAGCTCCGCCCGCGGCACCAAAGCAGCCACGGAATCCACCACCACCACGTCAACCGCGCCGCTACGCACCAGGGCCTCGGCAATTTCCAAAGCCTGTTCGCCGGTGTCCGGCTGAGAAACCAAAAGCTCATCCAAATCTATGCCCAAATTATGCGCGTAAACCGGATCCAAAGCGTGCTCAGCGTCAATAAAAGCCGCCACACCGCCCTGCTTTTGCGCTTGGGCGGCAATATGCAGAGCCACCGTGGTCTTGCCGGAGGATTCCGGCCCAAAGATTTCAATAATCCGCCCGCGCGGGATACCGCCCACACCCAAAGCAATATCTAAGGGCAGGCAGCCGGTGGGAATAACCTCAATGCCCTGAGCCGCGCCGGAGCCCAGCTTCATAATAGAGCCTTTGCCAAAGTTTTTTTCAATTTGCTGCAAAGCAGCCTCCAAAGCCGTCGATTTGTCAGACATAATACACCCTCCGCTTACAGATATTTTTGATAAGGCTCGTCAGTTTCAATCGGGATAATCGGCTCGTCCAGCAGATAAGCCTCGCCGCCCTCAATATATTGAGCGGCCAAGTTCCAGTAACGCCGCGCATGCTTAATCCGCTCTTGCTCGTCCGCCTCGGTCATCGTCGCCATAACCTTACCGGGAATACCCATCACCTTGGAATAAGGCGGAATAATCTTTCCGGGAGCCACCACCGCGCCGGCCCCTACAATGGAGCCATGCCCAATAATAGCACCGTCCAACACAACGGCCCCCATACCAATCAGGCAGTTATCCTCAATAATGCAGGCGTGCACAATGGCCCCATGGCCAATAGTCACGTGGTCGCCGATAATGGTTGGGCAAGGCTGCGCCGCCACGTGCACCACAGCGTTGTCCTGCACATTGCTGAATTTGCCCATCTTAATATAGTTTACATCACCGCGCATAGTAGCGTTGGGCCACACGCTGGTGCCCTCGTCCAGCTCTACCATGCCCATAACCACAGCGGAATCCGCAATGTAGCTTTTGGGATTGATTTTGGGTAAATGCTCCAAATATTTTTCGATTGCCATTTTTATTCCTCCTCAAATTTTTCAATATATAAATTCAGCTTTTTCAGCTAAAAATCGCCGGCCAGTTTTTGCATTTGCTCCCTAAACTCCTGCAAGACTTCCGCCAAAGCCTGCCTGATATAACCGGCAGGGTTAGGCCAGTTTTTTTGCTCCCTTTCACAATTCTGCAAAAAGCGGTTGGCCGTTTGGGCGGCAAAGCGCAGGCCGCCGGATTGACGCACCAAGGTCAAAGCCTGCGGTAGCACGGTTTCATCGCCCTTTTTCAGAGCGTTGATATTCTCTGCCAAACAAGCCGCCGCCTCGTCGCCCTGGCGGATTGCGTAAAGCACGGCCAGAGAGAGATTGCCCTGTCGTAAATCGTTGCCGGTCGGTTTACCCAGCGTTTTTTCGTCCGCCGTCAAATCCAACATATCGTCAATAATCTGAAAAGCCAAACCTAAGTTGTAGCCCCAACGCCAAAGCGAATCAACCCCAGCAGCAGGGGCTTTGGCTAAAATAGCGCCGCACTCACAGCTGCCGGCAAACAGCAGGGCCGTTTTGCGGCGAATACGGTTAAAATAATCCCGATAGCTCTGTTCCTGCCGGAAAAAATCCCGCTCCTGTTTCAGCTCTCCCAGGCACATCTGCAAAATTGTTCGGTTCAGGCTTAAATCCAATCGCTCGTCTTGACAAACGGCAATCAATTCCATGGCCCGGCCAATCAGGTAATCGCCCACATAAAGAGCCGCCGAATCGCCGTAAACGTGATTTACCGTAGGCTGACCGCGCCGCAGCTTGGCCTCGTCAATAATATCATCATGCACCAAACTGCCGGTGTGGATAAGCTCCAAAGCGGCCAGCAGCGGCAGCAAATCCTCCACCCTGGCCTCCCAAAGCCGCGCCGCCAGATAAGCCAAGGCCGGGCGCAGGCGTTTGCCACCGGCTTCAATCAGGCCCAAAGCCGCATTTTTCAGCACAACATCTTCGGAAGTGATAACCTCCCGCAGATAGCCCTCCAAGCAGCCCAACTCCTGCTTAACAATCCGCCGCCATTTGGCGGAAAGTTTTTGTTCAGTGGTTTTTCTATTTAACAGCTTTTTCATCTAATATTTTTCTTATTATCTCCATCGTTATTCTGGTCACTGCTCAGCAAACGGTGCGGCGAGCTGTTAAGCTTAAACAGCCGCTTCAAAATAAGCTCCTCAGCCGCGGCGTGCAGCCAAGGCAAATCAACCAAGGCCTGTTCGGCCTGCGCCAACGCTTCCGCAAAGGCCGCGCAGCCCGGCCGCCGCAAAACCGGCTCCAACAACAGAAGCCCCTGGGCCTGCCCCACATAAAAACCAAACTCCGCCCAAGCCTGCCGTTCCTTCGGGCGCCAATCCAGCTTAGCCACAGCCAGCTCCGCCGCCAAAGCCAAGCCCTCGGCGTTCTCCTTATGTAGGTTAAGCAGACGCTCCTCCTCCGGCACATAGGCGCGCGTTTGCCAGCTTAAACGCGCCAGCTTGCCCTCCGAACGCCGGCAAAGCGCACGGCCAACCCGCCCCAACCATTGATTGTAACCGGAATTTACCATTTTAATCGCCGCCGCAGCGTAAAGATAATCGCCCACCAAAATAGCCTGGCTGGTAGCATTAATTAATGCAAACTGCTCTTTTCGGGCCAAAGCTGTCAAGTCATGCACTCGGCCAGCCAAAAAGCTAATTTCCAAGGCCAACGCCAAAACCTGCGCTTCTGCCGCTGTTTCGCCCATATTGGGCAGCAAAACCAAGGTCGGCAACAAATCCTGATTTAACCAATCCATAGACGGCTGACAAAAGGCCGGCAATCGCCTTGCGTAAGGCTGATACGCTTTACCCAAAAGCGTGCGCACTGCCAGCAGGCTTGCCTGCAAAGCAGGCTGCTGCGGCTCAAGCTCCACCATAAAATCCCCCAGTCCAATAATTCCAACAAGTCCTATTATTTACAACTGCCAGCCGCAATCTCCGCTTCGATATAAGCTTTCAGCCAGTCTGTCAAGCCCTCCAAGGCAATTTCCTGCATTTCTCCGTTTTTACGCAGGCGCACTTCCACATTGCCACGGGCCAAAGCCTTGGCGCCCACCGTAATGCGTACCGGATAACCAATCAAATCAGCGTCCTTAAACTTAACCCCGGCGCGTTCCTGGCGGTCGTCCAGAACCACTTCCACGCCGTCGGCCTCCAGCTCCGCATAAATACGTTCCGCCGCCTCTTTCAGCTCTGGCTCCCGATCGTTCACCGGAACAATAACCGCCTGATAAGGCGCAACCGCCATCGGCCAGATAATACCGTCCGCGTCGTTGCACTGCTCAACCACCGCAGCCAGCGTGCGGCCTATGCCAATGCCGTAGCAGCCCATCACCACCGGGTGCTCCTGACCGTCCTCGCCAGCATAAACAACGTGCAGGGAATCACTGTACTTAGTGTGCAGCTTAAAAATCTGGCCAACCTCAATGCCGCGGGCCAGCTTTAAATGCCCCTGGCAATGCGGGCACTGCTCGCCCTCCTCCAGATAGCGCAAATCCGCCACCTGGTCAATGCGGAAATCACCCCGCTGGTAGTTTACATTCAACAAATGACGTTCGCCGTCGTTGGCACCCACAATAACATTGAACATCAGCGGCACCTCAGCGTCGGCCACAATCCGAACTCCCTCAACGCCAACCGGCCCCAGATAACCCACCTTTTGACCGTGCACCTCCAGGTCGGCGTTTTCCGCCAGAGCCAGCTCATTGCAGCCCAGCAAACCTTGCAGCTTGATTTCATTAATTCTGCGATCACCGCGCACCAGCACAATCACCAGCTGGTCGTCCGCCTGATAATACATCGTTTTGACAATGCGATTGGTTGGAACATGCAAAAATTTTGCCACGTCCTCCACCGTGCCGCAATCAGGCGTGTCCACTTTTTCTATCGACAGCATTTCCTCCGCCGTTACCGGCAAAGGCTCGCGCCCGGCGATCTCGTCTGTAGCAGCCCAATCGCAGGTATCGCAATACAAAATAGCGCTTTCGCCGCTTTCTGCCAAAGCCATAAACTCATGGCTGCCCTTGCCACCAATCGCGCCGCTGTCCGCCTCCACTGGGCGGAAGTTCAAACCGCAACGAGTAAACACCCTGCTATATGCGTCATACATTAAAGCATAGCTTTTAGCCAGGCCGGCCTCATCCAAATCAAAGGAATACAAATCCTTCATGATAAATTCCCGGCTGCGCATTAAGCCAAAACGCGGCCGCCGTTCGTCCCGATATTTGGTCTGGATTTGATACCACAGCTGCGGCAGCTGCTTATAGGAGCGCATATCATTGCGGAAAATAATGCTAATCATTTCCTCATGCGTGGGCCCCAGGCAAAAATCACGGCCATTGCGGTCCTTAACCCGCCACAGCTCCGGGCCGTAAACGCCCCAACGGCCGCTTTCCAGCCAGATTTCCGCCGGCTGCACCGCTGGCATTAAAAGCTCCTGCCCACCCTTAGCGTCCATTTCCTGCCGCACAATTTCCTCAATTTTGCGGATAGAACGCCAAGCCAAGGGCAGATAAGTATATACGCCTGAGGCCGTTTTGCGCAACATACCAGCCCGCAGCATCAGCTTGTGGCTGACAATTTCCGCCTCAGCCGGCACCTCCCTCAATGTGGGAGCAAACATATTGCTTGCTTTCATTAAAAAAATCCTCCTTAAAGCTCTTCTATAGCATTATATTATAATCGTCTATATTATTTTGCAGCAAATTCATAAACTCGTCCACCAGCGTTTCCGCCGGATACTTGCCAATAATCTGCCCTTTGGCGAACAAAACACCCTCGTTGTTGCCGCCGGCCAAACCGAAATCAGCCTCGCGCGCCTCGCCGGGGCCGTTTACCACACAGCCCATTATCGCCAGTTTCAGCGGCCCGGCAATCTGCATAGCCTCCACTCGCCGCTCAATTTCATCTGCAATAGCCGGCAGGTCAATTTTAGTTCGCCCACAGGTTGGGCAAACAATATATTCCACGCCGGTCTTATAAAATCCCAAACTGCGCAAAATCTCCTTAGCCACAAAAATCTCCTGCACCGGGTCGCCGGTCAAAGACACCCGCAAGGTGTCGCCCAGGCCCTCAGCCAGCAGCGCGCCAATACCCACCGCAGATTTAATACTGCCACGCTTGGGCGTGCCGGCCTCCGTAACCCCAATATGCAAGGGATAATCCACTTTTTGCGCCAGCTGACGATAGGCCTCCAGCATTAAGGGCACATTGGAAGCTTTAAGGGAAACCACAATATCAAAAAAATCCTCGGCCTCCAGCTGAGCAATTTCCTCCAGCGCGCTTTCCACCAGAGCCGCCGCCATAACGCCGCCGTGCCGCGCCAGCATTTTTTTAGACAAGGAGCCGCTGTTAACCCCAACCCGGATTGGCACCCCGGCAGCCTTAGCCGCCTGCGCCACCTGACGTACTTTATCCGCCCCACCGATATTGCCAGGGTTTAAGCGCAGCCCGGAAATGCCGGCTTTCAAAGCGGCCAACGCCAGGCGATAATCAAAATGAATATCGGCAATCAAAGGAATCGGACTCTGCGCCGTCAGCGCCGGCAAGGCAGCCGCGGCTGCTTCGTCCGGCACCGTCACCCGCACCAGTTGGCAGCCGGCCTCAGCCAGCTGTTTAATCTGCCGCAGAGTGTCCTCCACATCGGCAGTATCCGTATTAGTCATCGATTGAATAACCACCGGTGCGCCGCCGCCAATCGGAATATTGCCCACCATAACCTGTCTGGTTTTCTTGCGTTCTATCATATTATATTTGTCCATTTTACTCAACCTTGCTAACTCAACAGGCGCTCAATATCGCAGTAGGTCACCACCAGCATTAAGGTCATCAGCAGCACAAAGCCCACAAAATGCAGCATAGCCTCCTTGTTGCGGTCAATAGGCTTGTGACGAATGCCCTCAATAATCAAAAACACCAACCGCGAACCGTCCAGGGCCGGAATAGGCAGCAGGTTCATAACCCCAAGATTGATGCTCAATATGCCGGCAAACAGGAACAGATACATCAAGCCTACATCAGCATATTCGCCAACCATCGAAACCATTCCCACCGGCCCGGCGACTTCCACCGCGACTTGGCCGGTCACCATCTGCCAAAGAGAGGTCAACATCAAAACCGTAAAGTCCACCGTCGTCACAATGCCCCGTTTAATCGAACCAAACACATCAGCCCGTTGCACACCCTGCCGAATGCCCAGCACGGCCTGGCCGTTTTCATTGGCCGTCAGCTGCGTTTGCGCAGTTAAAAGCTCCCCGCCGCGCGTGTAGCTCACCTGCACCTGCTGGCCCACCTCGGCCTGCTGCATAAAGGCGCTGATGTCGTTCCAGGTGTTTATCTGAACATCATCCAAAGCCACCAGCACGTCGCCCTGTTGGATACCGGCCAAAGCAGCCGCCTTGCCAGGCTCCACCGTACCAATCAGTCCGTTTGTGGCCGGCGAGCCAAAGTACATAAAGGCAATCATAAAAAAGATAATCGCAAAAACAAAATTCATTGCCGGCCCGGCAAAGGTAACCGCTAAACGAGCCGGCACGCTTTTATTACAAAAAGCCCGCTCATTATCGCTTTCCTCATCTTCGCCCACCATTTTCACGTAACCGCCAATCGGCAGCAGCCGGATTGAATATTTAGTTTCTCCTTTGCCCCAGCTAAACAACTTTGGCCCCATTCCGATGGAAAACTCCTCCACATAAACATCATTCAGCTTTGCCACGGCAAAATGACCAAACTCGTGCACCAAAACCAAAGCGCACAAAATAATCAAAGTGTAAACAATGTTCATCTAATACCTCCCTTACAGTACACTTATCTCACATTCAATCAATATCTATTTATTATATAAAATTATCCGCCATTTTTAAATAGCTAAAACACAATTTTTCTAAAAATATTCTAATTTTTTTAAAAAGCATGCCTCGTCAGCCATTCCGCCACAAAGGCCCTGGCCCAAGCGTCGGCCTGCACAATCGCCTGCAAATCCGGTTTAGCCGTGCTCTGGTGCGCCTCCAAGGCCGCCGCCAGTCCCTCGGCAATCTGGCCCAAACGAATGCGCCCAGCCAAAAACGCCGCCACCAGGGCCTCATTAGCACCGGAAAGCACCGCCGGCATTGTGCCACCGGCCAAACCGGCTTCCCTCGCCAAATGGAAGCAAGGAAAACGCTGCTCATCCGGTTTTTGAAAGGTTAGGCTGGCCAGCTCGGCAAAATTCAAGGGCCGCAGCTGATTGGGCCAGCGCTCTGGATAGGAAAGCGCATATTGAATGGGCAGACGCATATCCGGATAGCTCAGCTGGGCAAGCGAGGCCCCGTCCTGATACTGTACCAATGAATGGATAATGCTCTCCGGATGAATTACCGCCTCAATCCGCTCATAGGGCAGGTTAAACAGCCAATGCGCTTCAATAACCTCCAGCCCCTTGTTCAGCAGGGTTGCGGAATCCACCGTAATTTTAGCTCCCATCTGCCAGGTTGGGTGACGCAGGGTTTCCTGTGGGCCGGCAGCCGCAATCGTGGCCGCGTCCGCCTCCCGGAAAGGCCCGCCGGAGCAAGTCAGCAGCAAAGAAGCCACCGCCGGCTGCGCCTCCCAAGGCCGGGCCGGTGCCCCCAAGCACTGCCAAATAGCAGAATGTTCGCTATCCACCGGCAAAAAACAGCTATCTCCGGCCACCACCTGCTCCATCACCAGCTCGCCGGCCGCCACCAAAACCTCCTTGTTGGCAAAGGCAATCCCCAGGCCGGCAGCCAAGCCCTGCAAAGTCGGCTTTAAACCGGCCAGGCCGGAAATCGCCGCCACCTGCATATCCGCACCCGGCCAGGCCGCCGCCTGCAACACGCCGGCTTCGCCAACCAAAATTTCCGTCGGCACATCGCCTAACAACCTTTTAAACTCTGCATATTTATTTTCATCAGCCAGAGCCACAGCCTCCGGCTTAAATTTGCGCACCTGCTCGGCCAACAATTCAATATTACTGCCGCCCACCAAAGCCACCGGACGCAGCTGCTGCGGAAACCATTCGCAAACCTCCAGGGCCTGCCGGCCAATCGAGCCGGTGCTGCCGCAAATAACTATCTTTTTCATAGCAACTTCCACTTCCTAAAATAATATCAGGCCTGCCGCCACCCCTCGCGGTAAATGCAATAGGCCAGGCTGGTCAGCAGCGGCCCCATCAGCAGGCCAAAAGGCCCTAGCAGGGTCAGCCCCACAAAACCGGCCGCCAAAGCGGCCATCGGGTGCAAGCCCAAACCGGCGGCCATAATCTTTGGCTCCAACAGCTGCCGGCTAACTAAAATCACCAAATAGATTATCAGCAACCCCACCGCCAAATGGCTATCCCCTTGTAGACCAGCCAAAATTGCCCAGGGCAGCAGCAGCGTGCCCGGCCCCAACACCGGCAGCAAATCACAAAGACCAATCAGCAACCCCAAAAGCAGCACATAATCCACACCCAGCACGTAAAGCCCCAACATTGCCCAAAGCGTGCTGGTCAGCATAACCACCGCCTGAGCTCGCAAGTATGCGCTGAAAGCAGCCAAAGCGCTTTGATACACCAAATGCAAACGCCCAAGCCAGTCCGGCGGCAAAAGCAAAGCCAGCAGACGCAGCGGCAAATCCGGCTCCACGCAAAGATAGTAGGTTGCAAACAGAGTGACAAACAAGGAAACCATTGCCGATGGCGTAGCCTGCAACAAATGAACCAGCCCGGCGGCCAACTCTATGCCATAATCAGCCAGATAGCCTTCCCAATCGGCAGGCCACCAATCGGTCGTCAATTCCCAACGGGTTAAATAAAGCAACAGCTTTTGCGCCTCCGCAAACAGGCGGGCCAAGCCGAAGCCGGCCGTCAGCAGCAGCAGGGCCAAAAACAAACCAAAAATTAACAGGGCCGCCAAACGTCTGCTGCCATAAAGCTTTGTCAGCAAGGCAATCGGCGGTTCCAAAACCAGTGAAAACAACAGCGCCAACAAAAACGGCGTCAGCAAAGCAGCCAGCATCAGCGCCTCCATAGTATTAAAAGTAGATACTAATACTATGATAGATAATCAAAAGATAATACAACAACGGGGCCACCATCATCATAGAATCAAAGCGGTCCATCAAACCGCCGTGCCCCGGAATTAAATTGCCAGAATCCTTAACCCCGGCCCAACGCTTCAGCCAGGACTCCAAAAGGTCGCCAATCTGGCCAAAAATGGAGCAAACCAAAGCAACGGAAAGCACAAAACGCCAGGTGTAATCCAGCACCAGCCCGTTATAGACAATGACGGCCAACAGGCAGCAAAGCACGCCGCCCACCGCGCCCTCCCAGCTTTTTTTGGGGCTGATGACCGGCGCCATCTTATGCCGGCCAAAAAGCATGCCGGTGCAGTAGGCCCCAGCGTCGGTGGCCCAAACTATCAAAAAGGCCAACAGGGTGAAACGCCACCCTTCGCCCATCGCCTCCAGGCAAACCAAAAAGGAGAGCGTCCAGGCTATCATCATATAACCCATAAAACCAAAAGCAAAGTTGGCAAAACCGTCCTGCGTGGTAACCAACCAAACCACCATGGCAATAAAAGCCACCAACAAAGCCAACTCACTGATAATACCTATATTATAACTCTGTAAAGCCGCCATAAAAATTGCCAAAAGCATTAAAAGCGGCAGCGGCATTTTGTAGCCCTGCAACATAAGCATATCAGCATATTCTTTTAGAGCGCCCAAAACTAGCAGCGTAATCAAAGCAAGCCAAACCAAGCCGCCGGCATACATCCCCAGCCCCAGCACCAAAACAATGCCAATGCTGCTAAAAACCCGCTCCTTAAACATTTACAAACCTCCGCTTCATTAATTAAGCCCCTACCACTAAACCTCCACCACAGCGCCAAACCGCCGCGAACGCTTTTGATAGGCGCAAATAGCCCGGAAAAGCTCCGCCTCGTCGAAATCCGGCCAGAGCGTATCCGTGAAGTAAAATTCCGCATAGGCCAGCTGCCAAAGCAAAAAATTGCTCAAACGCAGCTCGCCGCTGGTCCGAATCAGCAAATCCGGATCCGGCTGGCCGGCAGTTTGCAAAAAACCGGCAAAATCGGCCTCCGTCATAGCTTGCAGCTTATCCGGGGCCAGCTGCAAAGCCGCCTGTTTAACAGCTTGCAAAATATCCGCCCGTCCGCCGTAGTTTAGGGCCAAATTCAGCACCAATTCCTGCTCATTGGCTGTTTCGTCCAGCAAACGGCGCAAAGCCAAGCGTTGCAGCATCGGCAGGCCGGCAAAATCACCAATAACCTGCACCCTAACCTGATTTGCCTTCAGCCTGGCCAGCTTTTTATCAGCAAATTCGCTCAGCAGGCTCATCAAAGTGCTAATTTCTGCCTTAGGGCGGCTCCAGTTTTCGGTAGAAAAGGCGTAAACCGTCAGATAACGCACGCCCAACTTGCGGCAACCAATAACCACATTTTCCAAAGCCTCAACCCCACGGCGGTGCCCCACGTTGCGCTCCTGGCCGCGCTGCTTAGCCCAACGGCCGTTGCCGTCCATCACAATCGCCACATGCTGCGGCACCCGGTCCGAATCAAAGGGCAAACCCAAACGAACCGAAAAATCATTAATATAAGCCAAATCCATAAAATCACATCCAAAAATCTATCCCAATATTCTCATTATTATATCATACTTTCGCCCGCAAAACAACCATTTATTGAAAAATATCCCCCAGCCCAGCCGAGGGATATTTTCCTAAAAGATATGTCTTTTTCTTCAATCGCCGGAGCCAAAACCAATCTTGCGCGGTTGGGGCGGCTCCGGCTTCTGGTTAAGCTGCTGTTTTTGCTTGCGCTCAGCCGCCAAAATATCCGCCTTGGTTATCTGAGTCAAATCGTGCGCCGTTGGGTTCGGCAGCCTGTTCACCCTGCCGGCCAGGCAGACAATTACCGCATCAAAAAGGTTGCGTACCTCGCGGGCGTTACCAAAGTTTTGGTCTCGTTTAGCATACATCTCAGTACAAATTCGGTCAATCTCCGCTTTGGCGCCCCGGCCAAACGTATAGCGTTTTTGCCGGGCAATATCCCGGAAAATCTGGGCCAGCTCCTGGCCGGTGTAATCGTCAAAATGAATGTATCTGGTAAAGCGGGATTCCAGACCGGGGTTGCTTTTGATAAACTCCCTAATCTCATTTTCGTAGCCGGCCACAATAACCGCCATGCTTTCGCGCTTGTTTTCCATATCCGTCAAAAGCACGCTGATGGCTTCTGTGCCAAAATCATTTTCGCCGCCCTGGTTCAATGTGTAGGCCTCGTCAATGAACAAAACGCCGCCCACGGCCCGCTTGATAGCCTCTTTGGTTTTGGGGGCGGTTTCGCCCACGTTTTTGCCCACCAAATGCTCCCGTTTAACCTCCACCACATGCCCTTTGGGCAGCAGACCGAGCTCCTTGTAAATCTTGCCCACCAGCCGGGCCACAGTAGTTTTGCCAGTGCCGGGGTTGCCGCTGAACACCATGTGCATGGTGGGCGGTTCGTCCAGCATAACGCCGCGCTCCCGGCAGAGCTTTTGGTAAACAGCCATCTGCCGCAGCTCGTTGATTTCCTCCTTAACGCGGCCCAGGCCGGTCATCGCGTTCAGCTGCTCCATAGCCGGCGCCTCAGCCTCGTTCAGCTTGCCCAAAAGCTTATCGATAGTGGCCTGAATATCCTCCTTAGTCAGGATAAAATCCTGCGGGTTATATTCCTCAATACTCCCCAGGCGGTTAATCTTTTGCCTGATAACCGTGTCAAAAAAGTTGCGCACAGCTCTGGCGTTGCCAAAATCCTCGTCCCGCGTACGGTAAAGCCGCTCAAAAAAATTTTCCAAAAGCGGCCGGGCGGCCTCCTCCATCTGGTTGTTGCTATCCTTTAGCATTTTATAGAAAATTTGGCAAAGCTCCTCCGGCTTATAATCCTCAAAGTGGATAAAATTGCCAAAACGGGATTTCAATCCGGGGTTAATATCCAAAAACTTCTGCATTTCTTTTTCATAGCCGGCGGCAATAACCATCAGATGATCCCGGTCTTCTTCCATAGCGGTCAGGATAGTTTCCACCGCCTCATGGCCAAAATCCCGCGGGCTGTCATTATGCAGAGTGTAAACCTCGTCAATAAACAAAATGCCGCCTGTGGCTTTGGCAATACACGTTTGGGTTTTTTGCGCCGTCTGGCCGATGTACTCCGCCACCAAATCGCTTAGTTTAACCTCCACAACCTCTTCTTTGTCCAGCAGGCCAATCTCGTGGTAAATTTCGCCAATCAGGCGGGCCACGGTGGTTTTGCCGGTGCCGGGGTTGCCGGTGAACACCAGGTTTTTGCCAATACGCAGCGGCAGCATATTGAAAGCCTTGCGTTTTTGGTTAAACTGGTGCAGCTTGATGATATTGTTAATTTCCTCCTTAACGGATTCCAGACCAATCAGGGCTTGCAGTTTGCTCAGGGCTTTTTCCAGCCTTTCCCCCTGAGGCAGCTCCGCTTCAGCCAACGCGGCCGTCCGCTGTTCCGCTGCCGCGTCTTCTGCTGCCTCTTCCTTTTCCTGCTGCTTTCCCAGCGCATTGCGCAGCCTCTCTAAAGGCGCTTTAAAGCGAATAGCGCCCATCGCCACAGCCTGTTCGCAAACCGCCAGCGCCTTTTGCTTATCCACCGGCACGCCGTACTGACCTATCTCGTAAAAGCGCAAAAGATCCGAAGCGGCAAAATCGTCGCCGCCATCCAATGCTCTATGCATATAAGCCAGGCCCTTGTCAATGTCCTTTTCAATCTCTGCCAGCTCAAAGCCTTTAAGATAATACTTGCCCAATTTCCGCAATGAGTTTACCTCACCCTGCTCCACGGCTTTGTGATAATACTCCATCGCCTTGACCCAATCCTGCTCCACCATATGCCCTGTGGCATAAAGCTCGGCAGCCATATACTGCGCCATCGGATAGCCGTTATCGGCGGCCATTATGTAATATTCCGCCATCTTAATATGATTTATATCCCCCAGCCAGCCCTGCTCGTAAAAGACGCCCAGCTCATATTGCGCCCTGGCGTCCCCCTGCTCCGCGGCCAGCTTGAAGCAGTCATAGGCCTTTTGATAATCCTTTTCAACACCATAGCCGTTGGCATAACAAATGCCCAGGTTGCAGTTGGTGCGCGGGTGATTAGGGTCCTGCTCGTAAGCCTTTTGCAGCCAGGCAAAGGCGTTGGGGTTGTTCATCTTCACGCCCTCGCCGGTTAAGTAAAGCACCGCCACGCCGTTTTGCGCGTCAATATGCCCCATTTCCGCAGCGTTGGAAAAAAGCTTAAAAGCCTCTTTGGAATCCTTTTCTACTCCCTGGCCGTACAGATAACAACAAGCCAAATTGTAGTTGGCGGCTGGGTGGCCTTGTGCCCCAGTTAGCGCTTTTCGGAAGCTTTCAACGGCCATCGGGTAATTTTTTTCAACCCCTTTGCCGTTCAGATAACATTCGCCCAGCCGGTTTAAGGCTTCGGTATGATACTTACTCGCCGCCGATTTGAAATAAGCAAACGCGTCCTCGTATTTTTCCTCCTGCCAAAATTTTAAAGCCTTTTGGTAATATTTCTCTGCGTCTATCATAAAACGTCCACCCGCCTTATTCCTTTATAATAAACGGCCGCCCGAAAGCGGCCGTTTCTATGTTTGCTCCAAAGTTTACTCCTCAACAATGGCCCCAACCGGGCAGGCGGCAGCGCAAGCGCCACATTCCAGACAAATATCCGGATTGATTTTGAAGCCGTCGCCGGCCTCGTTAGTTTCCACAGCCTCAGCCGGGCAAACCCCCTGACAGGTGCCGCAAGCGATACATTCATCTGTAATTCTCATCATTGTAAATTACCTCCTCAATAAAAATATCTTACCCCTAATAATATTTAAGACTTTAAAATAATAGTCTTTAATATTAAGATAACAACATTCGCTAAAAAAATCAAGTCCTATTAAGTATTTTTTTAGAAAAATTTCAGGAAAAATACAATTTTTTTTCCAAACTTGGATTTTGGTTTGTATTTTATAACAGATTATGTTATAATTAATATCTATATTTTAATAATTCTGAAAGGAAGCGAAACATAGTGATTTACATTCCTAAGGGAGTCTGCTCCCGGCAAATTGAAATTGAAATTGAAAACGGCTTGATCAGCAAATTGGAAGTTTTGGGCGGCTGCAACGGCAATCTGCAAGGCATTACCAAACTAGTGTTAAACCGCCCTGCCAAGGAAATCGCCGAAATGCTGGACGGCACCCGCTGCGGCATGCGGCCCACCTCCTGCCCGGACCAAATTGCCAAAGCCATCCGCCTTTGCCTGGCGGAACAAGCCTAATTTTCTGCAAATCACCCATTAAATATTAAAGTACCACTGCTTTTAAAAACAGTGGTACTTTAATATTTAGCGCAGAATGTAATCGTCCGGCACCCAAAACAGCATACTAAAACGCATATTTTTGGTCTGCGTACCCTTTTGGATGGCCGCACTCATCGCTTTGGCGGTTGCGCCGTAACCAATTATCTGGCTCAATGTGTCGCGGTTAGGCTTATCAACCGAGAAAAACTCATTAATAGCCTGCTCGCACCAATCATAGCAACCAATTTGGGTTTCCCGCAGTTGCAAATCATCCGCCCAACCCTTGCTGCGCAAAATAAAAGTTTTGTTAGGCGTATCCGCCTCCCGCACACATTTAAAACAGCAAATTTCCGGCAGATAATGCGCCAAGTCACAGCTTAAAGAAACATCGCCTGTTTCCGCCCACAACCGCTGAAAAACCGCGTCGCTATCCTGGCCAGTCGCAAACATTCGCAAGGCCTGCAAGGCATATTCCCGCACCTTGGCCGCGCTGAAAGGATAATCAAGACAGGTGGCCGAATCCTGCAAAAGCAAAACGGTCTGTTTTTGGTCCCAATCTGTTATGGTATATTTTTGGGCCTCCTGGGTTAAAAGCTCGCTTAGCTCCGGCACCAGCCGCTCATTAATACGAACCTCACAATTAAGCTCACCACCAAAATTGCTTTGATAAAGCTTCAACCAGTAATTGCGCTTGCAACCCAAATAAGGAATAATTTCCGCCTTAAAACGCTGCCACAAGCTGCTTTGCGGCACGTTTTCCTCAAAAACCTCCCGCGCCTTGCAGCGGCCCATAAGCAAGCTTTCGCAAGCAAAAAAACGGTGCTCGCGCCCTTGCAAACGCCAAGCCTCCCAAGTGCCGTTTCGCCTTTGCAAAGCATTCAGCAAAGGCTCCAACACCAACCCCTCAACTTGGTCGGCCATAGCTTTCAGCTGCTCTGCCGGGTCGGCGCCGGCGGCAACCAGCAGTTCCTTCAAATCATCTGTAAAATCCGGATGATTGCAATGCAAAACCATCTGCAAAATCTGCGGGTGCTGTTGATAAAATTCCTGCCACAAACGCAGGCCCAGTTCCGGCACATTGATTGCACCGCTTTGGTCCAGCTCCGCCCCGGGCAAACGACGAAGCCAAAATTGCTGCATTCCTGCCGCAAAAACTGTGTAATCTTTTTCAGGTTCACCAGCAGTCCCTGCTTCCGCAGGGGATTTTTTACGAAAACCAAACATCAGCCTATTCTACCTTAGCCTCTGCTTCAACTATGGATTCCGCTTCAGTTTTAGCCTCTGCTTCAGCGGCAGCCTCCTCCACATCAGCGGCTATATCCAAAGCGTTTTGGCGGTCAATTTCCGCAATCGCTTTGTTGATTTCCTTTTCCACCTCCGGATTTTTCACCGCGACCGAAGCCCGCAGGCTTTCAATCTGGTTTTTCAGGCCGACAATCATGCTTTTGGCCTCACGCACCTTGGCGCAAAGCTCCTGCACCTCCTGGCTAATTTGTCCATCTGTGCTTTCCAAAATCTTATCGGCGATCATCACCTTGGCTTTGGAAATTAGCCCCTCCTGTTCCCGGATGGCGGATTTCAGGCCTTGCAACTCCTTCAGATAAGCCGCTTTGTCCTGGGCCGCTTTGGCCAGCTCCTGCGCAGCCTCGCCGGCATTTTTAGCCAAATCCTGCGCCACACCGCCGGCGCTTTTAGCCATATCAGTTAATTTTTCCATAAAACTCATAAGAATATTCCCCCTATTAATAATGAAAACTTATTGAGCTCAATCTGCTGGAAACCTGTTTTATGTACTTTATTATAACAAAGTCAAATATAAATTACCATACTTTGGCCAAAAAAATACAATGCCATTCAAATAGTATTTATTATACAAAGTTCTTTAGCTAATTTATGCTTTCTCTCTTGACATAAATGCAATATCAAATTAAAATTATAATATAATGTTTTTCTGCTGCATTTTGTCACAAATGCAGTTCAAGCCAAACCAAAAGCAAAAAACAGAAAGGATTGAATTAAAAAATGAAAAAGTTAGCTTATTTAATCACCGCCGCACTGTTGCTGTGCGGAATGCTGGCGGGGCTTTCCGCCTGCGGCGGCGATGAACCCGCCGCCAACCAGGGCGGCACGCAGGAGCAAGAGCAAGGCAAGGTGTTGCGCGTTGGTATGGAATGCGGCTACGCCCCCTACAACTGGATGCAGAACGACGACAGCAACGGCGCCGTGCCGATTGTGGATACCAACAGCTATGCCAACGGCTACGATGTTATGATGGCCAAATATCTGGCTGAACAAATCGGTTATGAATTGGAAATTCACAAAATCGATTGGGATAGCCTGCCGATTGCCGTGCAA
>JAETTP010000033.1 GCA_021769035.1 Bacillota bacterium
CCTGATATTTGGTGGGCTGATGTACGTAATCCTTGCGCAGCGGCCAGCCCTCAAACCCCTCCCAAAGCAAAATCCGCTCCAGCCGGGGGTGATTTTTAAACACAATGCCAAACATATCGTAAACCTCGCGCTCCAGCCAGTTGGCCGCCGCCCAAACCGGGCAGACGCTTTCCACCTGAGGATCCTCCCGCGCAACGTCCACCTTTAAGGTGATTGTATCGCCATTTTGATCGTTGCAAACCTGGTAAAGTAAGCGAAAAAAGCCCTCGCTCAAGTAATCCACCGCTGTAATATCCGCTAAAAAACCGTAACCAGCGGCTTTCAAGTCCTGGCAAAACGGCAGAAGCGTCAACAAATCAACCTTATATTCACAATCTGTATCCGACAACGGCACAACCATTAAATGATATTTCTGCTGCACCATTGCAGCCACTTCCTGCTTATTTAACATCTCGCACCACCTTTTGCCTTTCCGGGTGCCGCAGCTTGGCTTTCAGCTGCAACATGCCGTCGATGATTGCCTCCGGCCGCGGCGGGCAACCGGGAATATAAACGTCCACCGGCACCACCTTGTCGGCGCCGGCCACCACGGAATAGGAATCCACAAAGGGGCCGCCGCTGATAGCGCAGCTGCCAATGGCAATCACCCATTTGGGCTCCGGCATTTGATGATATAAAAGCTCCACAGAGGGGCGCATTTTTTCCGTTATCGTGCCGGCCACCAACATCACGTCAGCCTGCCGGGGCGAATTGCGGAACACCTCAAAGCCAAAGCGCGACATATCAAAGCGGCTTTGGGTGGTACAAATCATTTCAATCGCACAACAAGCCAGGCCAAACTGCAACGGCCAAAGCGACCAGCCCGTGCCCCAACGAAACAGCTTATCCAAGCTGGTGAACAATACGCCCCGGCTTTCCAGCTCCTCCGGCGTCAGCAAATCGTGAATTTGGCTGGGGTCGCCCTCCGGCATACCTACCTTGCGCGGAAACAGAATATTCGTTTTCAGTGCCATTGCAATGCGCCCTCCTTCCAGGCATAAATCAGGCCCGCCGTTAAAATGCCGATAAACACGAACATTTCCAGCAGCGCTGCCAGGCCCATTTGGGTGAAGCACAGCGCCCAGGGCAGCAGGAACATTGTTTCCACATCAAATAAAAGAAAAATCAAACCGGTCACGAAATAAGACGGTTTGAAGCGCACCCAAGCATCACCCACCGGCAGCATACCGCACTCATAGGTGATATTCTTCTGTTTGTAGGGATTATGCGGCTGTAAAAGGCGCGAAACTATCAAAGCGGCACAGGCAAAAAACACCGCGCCGATAAACAGCAAGCCCACAGCTGCGTATTGAACCAACATAACTTTTCTCCTTTTCGGGGCCGAGTAAAAAAACAGTTCAGCCATCTTTTGTATTTATTATAGTACATTTTGCAGCAATAGTAAATAGCAAATTGTAAATTAAAGCATAAAATAAATTAAATCTTGCAAAAAACTAGCAATCAAAGAAAGGTGACAATTTATGGCAATAAAAATTTTCATTGACCAGGGGCACAATCCCCAAAATCCCAACGCCGGAGCCGAGGGCTACGGCCTGCGTGAACAAGACATTACCTACGAGGTGGGTATTTTGCTGGCCGATATGCTGAACGCCAACCCCAACTTTGAGGCCCGCACCTCCCGCACCTACCCAGAGGAGCAGCTGGGTGAAAGCACCACCAGCAGCCTGCAAACCAGGGTGAACCTGGCCAACTCCTGGGGCGCGGATTACTTCATCAGTATCCACTGCAACGCCAGCACCATCATCACCGCCAGCGGCAGCGAGGCCTACGTTTACCGACTTGGTTCAGAAGCAGCCGTTTTTGCGGAGTATATGCTGGTGGGCCTGCACAACGCCACCGGGCTGGAAAACCGCGGTGTGCAGCAAAATTCCGGCCTGTTTGTGCTGCGTCACACCTATATGCCGGCCGTGCTGCTGGAAATCGGCTACATCACCAACATAAACGACGCCTTTTTAATGCGCACCGACCCGCAGGCCTTTGCCCGTGGCATTTACAACGGTATTATTGCCTATTTCGGCGTAAATTAACCCGGCTCAGTCCGCGGGCTGAATGGGCACCGCCTGCCGCTCGGTCAAATCAACCAAGGCCTGCGAAAACTCCGGTAGGCAAACCACCCGCGTGTAATTGACAAACAAAACCTCGTCCACCGCATTATCCTTAATTATATCCAAAGCGTTAAAGCTGCTGTGGCGCGGGTCAATCACGTATATTTCATCATAATGCGCCGTTAAAAACGGTATGATGGTGTTGGCATAGGAATCCTTGACGACGGCCAGCCGGCGTCCGGTGTGGGCCTGCGTTTGCAGCTTGATATAAGGCAAATCTCCGCCCATAAAAAAAGCGTATTTGTTGGGTTGTTTCAACCACCAATCCTTATAAACGCCTTGTGAGGTGCTGGGCTGGCCGTTGTTGTTCCAATAGGTGTAGATTATACCGTCCGGCAGCTGATAGTAAAAAATGCGGTCCGGCTGAGCCGTCAGGCTGGAGCTGGCAGTGGTGTTGTAAATGGAGCCCAAATAATCAACGCCGCTGTCCTGCAAAGGATAATCCTGTAAATCCACCGGTTCCAGTCCCATAACAGCCGCCGTCTGTAAATAAGCCAGATAGCCGGCGCGGGCCGTCCAATGATGATCGGTGCGGAAATACAAATATTCATCAGAATGTTCAGCCAGCGTATCGTAAATATTAATATGTTTAAAACGCTCGGCCAGCTGAGCCTGCACCCTGGCAATCAGCTTAGGCTGATTGGGAAAATAACAGGCATAACCCTCCGGCAGATTAAAAGCGGACGCGGTTGGAGCCAACAGCGAATACAGCTGCACCTCCTCCGGCAACAGCTCCGCAAAATTATTCAGGGCGGCAGCATAGGCCGCTTCCCGTTTATCACTAAAAGCCAGAAAATGCGCATAGCCCTGCCCGCCGATTACGTAGTAATCCGTGTAAATTTCCATCGGCGGGTTGGGCTGTACCTGCGGCTGCGCCGCCGCGGCCTGGCCGGGACAAACCAGCAGCAGGCAGACCAGCAGGCACAGGCCGATCTTTTTCCAATTCAGCATTTTATCAGCAAAAGGCATTGTTATCCAAACTCCTCTTTTTCTGTCTTAATATAATTATAACGCATTGAAGTGCTTTGAACAATGCTAAAATAAAATATTTTAAAATATTTTTCTAAAATTTTCAAAAACCCCTAGACAAATTCCATTTTTTTTTGTAATATAATACAGCACGGCAACGGCGGTGTAGCTCAGTTGGTCAGAGCACACGGTTCATACCCGTGGTGTCACTGGTTCAAATCCAGTCACCGCTACCATTTGGCACGTTGGAGAAGCGGCTTAACTCACCAGCCTCTCACGCTGGCATTCATGGGTTCGAATCCCATACGTGTCACCAATAAAAAAAAGGCGTTTCCTCAAAAGGAACGTCTTTTTTTTTGTGAAAAGCTATTGACATATAATTATTTACTATTTATAATATAATTATAAATACCCTTATATTTGAATGGGACGAACACAAAAATTCCCTCAATAAACAAAAACATAAAATATCATTTGAAGAGGCGCAAACGGTATTTTATGATGACGAGGCCCTGCTGATTAATGATCCAGAACATTCGCAGGATGAAGAAAGGTTTATTATTTTAGGCTTCAGCAAACAAGCTAACTTGCTGGTGGTTTGTCATTGCTACAGACAAACGGAAACTGTTATACGCATTATCTCCGCCCGCAAAGCCACCAAAACCGAAAGCAAGCAATATTTTATAATGAGGTGAAAAAAATGAGAACGGAATATAATTTTGCCAACGCTATAAAAAATCCCTACGCCAAAAAAATAAAAAAACAAATCACTATCAATATTGATAGCGATACTATTGATTATTTCAAAGCACAATCGGAGGCCTCCGGCATTCCATATCAAACGCTTATCAATTTATATCTAACTGATTGCGCCAAAAATCAAAAACAACTGCAAATATCCTGGAACTAATTTAGCTAAACTCCTCCGTTAGAAATAACAGAGGAGTTTTTGTTACAACTATAAAGTTTTCTGCCGTTTTTTATGGAAAAAGTAAGCCAACGCAACACATATCACAATCCCCATTCCGTACGGAATACACTGAA
The DNA here is from genome assembly GCA_021769035.1 of Bacillota bacterium. GTDB lineage: Bacteria > Bacillota > Dehalobacteriia > UBA4068 > UBA4997 > Avidehalobacter. Next base: position 4,179 of record JAETTP010000033.1, read on the forward strand.
AAAAGGCAACATAAGCCGGAGCGCTGTAATATTGTTGGCCCAGCTGCAAGGCGCAGTAACTATGCGCAACTGTGGCGCACATAACATCGGAAAGCAAAATGGCCAGTGCGGCAAAAAGATAGACTAAATGCTGGTATTTTTTCATTCTCACAACCTCCTAAATTTATTTCCTTTTAAGAATTAAAATAACCCCCACTATCATCAACGACACAAACAAGGTAAAAAGTATGCCGGTTCCGTTCAAGGTAATCATCGAGGATTCATTTATCTGGTCAACCGAGGACTGATGAATAACCGTTAAAATGCCAAACAGAATCAGACAAACGGCGCCTGTCAAACAAAGATAAACGCCGATTTTGCCGGTTTCCGTTTGCCCGGAAAGGGCCGCTTCCTTTGCCTTTGTCTTATCGTTGGCATAACTTACGGCCTGATTTCCCGTAAGCTCGTCTATTGTAATCTGAAAAAACTCACTTAATGCTTTAAGCTTTTCTAATTCCGGTTTGGCTAACCCTCCCTCCCATTTGGAAATTGTTTGTCTGGAAACGCCAATTTTTTCGGCAAGCTGTTCCTGTGAAAGCCCGCTTCTTCGCCTGAGTTGATATATTTTTTCAGACAGCATTTAAGTTACCTCCTTGCTTAAAATTATACTGCAATTTTCCGTAGCACTCTAGCAACCAGACTTGAAAATTCCGCAACCAACGGTTGCACTTCTCAAAACAACCTAAATTCTTTGAACCAAACAGCACTTTTTTGCAAAAACACTATTGACTCTACCCTTAGGGCAGGGCTTATAATATTCTCAGTTCCGGAACAAAGCACCGCACACAAGGAGGCAAAACGATGTTTACCGTGGGAGAATTTTCCAAAATATGCCAGGTTACGATTAAAACCCTGCATTATTACGACCGCATTGGTCTGTTGCAGCCAAGCAAAGTGGATAAGTTTACCGGCTATCGCTATTACAGCCAGCCACAGCTGGATAAAATGCTGCTAATCCAACGGCTGAAACGCTATGGCTTCTCCCTGGAGGAAATCGCCCAGCTTATTGAATGCACCGACACGGAGCTGCTTTTGCATAGGCTGCGCCGCCAACAAAACAAATTAGAACAGCAAATGCAAAACACTCAGCTAATCATCAAGGAACTGGGCACACATTTGCGAAGCTTTGAAAGGACTGGTAACATTATGGAATATCAAAAGAATTATCAAATCAAACTGACCGAAACTCCAAGCCGGGCCGTGCTGACCTGCCGTCAAGATATGGGCGTGGGCGAATTTGGCCAGTATTACAGCTCTATTTTTGAACGCATTGCCAAAGATCATCTGACCCCCAACGGCCTCTGCGGGGCCATTTATAACGACCGGGAATTTGACCCAGATCACTCGGATATTGAACTTTTTGTTGGAATCAACGAAGCGGAACAGGCAGACAAGCTACTGCCCGGCACCATGTGCGCGACGACCACCCACCACGGCGCCTACTCCTCCCTGCATGACGCCTACGGCGCATTAATGAGCTGGATAGCTGAAAGCGATTATGAATGCTGCGGCGCACCCTACGACATTTACACCAAAGGCAGCTTCCAAATGCTGCCACCGGAACAATGGGAAACCGAGGTTTACTTTCCCGTTAAAAAGAAATAATTCTCCAGCCAGCGCCTACTCCAACAGGCGCTGGCTTCAATTATTCCTAAAAAGATATATTATCACCAAAAAGGTTAGCTATCTTCTTTTATGAAGCTAGGCAAATAATGCAATTATTGCCCTACTCTTTTATTATATCTCCTTTTGCAGATAAATCATATCCCGTAGCTGCTTGCCGGCTTCATATATCGGGTGATCGTAATTATTCACAAAAAAATCCTTAACAATATGCGTTATCTGAAAACCGCAGTGTTGATAAAAAGGCAGGGTCAGCGGACTATCCCCTGTCCCCACCTGCATTATTTGATATGCACCGTGGTAAAAATCAGCCAGCCAGGCCAGCATTTGCCGCCCGTAGCCCCGGCCCTGAAACTGCGGCGTTGTGGCCAGGTTTTTCACCTCCAAAACGCCGCCGCCCTCGTCTGTCACCACGCAAACCGAGCGCAAACCGCCATCATACAAAGCATACATTGTACCCCGCTCCAGATAGCGGTCAATCATACTTTCCTGCTCATCGGCCAGCAGCAGCAAATCAAGATGCTGCTTTTTGTTTTCCGTGACAGCTTTTATCTGCATTAGTCCCACTCAACGTCCCAGGCGTGTTCCCGCATAAAATCGTAAAGCAGCTCTGGCTCCTCCACCAGCCTGTGGATAAGTTCGTTAAATTTAGCCGCCTTGGCCTCGTTTTCCGGCGTAAGGTCATAATAAGCCACGTACATACCGGCCTCCGGGTCGGTTTGCATTCCCTCCAACAGCTCCGGCTCATTTTGGGCCAGATAACAGTTGAAAAAGGCCTCCCAGTTGTAGCCGTTCATATAAGCCTCTTCACAAAGCTCCTCCATTTTACCGCCAATCTCCATCACCTTAGGGTCCTCAATATAAAAGCAGACCTCGGTATATTTTTCCAAATTCATTGTTTGAGCATAATCCGACATCGCAACCCCTCCTATAAAATATGATAATATGGGCAAATATCCTCAAAATGACCGTCTTTCATTCGGAAGCCGACCGGAATAGTACCCAGCTGCACAAAACCCAAGCGCTCGTAAAGATGCCGGGCGTGCAGGTTGGTGGCCACCACGGCGTTAAACTGTAAAACGCCAAAGCCCAACTGCCGTGCCTGCTCCAGGCAGTCCTGCACCAGCTTTTCCCCAATATGCAGGCCGCGGCTGGCCGCGCTCACTGCGTAGCTGGCATTGCAAATATGGCCGCAACGCCCCTCGTTGTTGGGGTGCAAAATATATAGCCCCAAAATCCGGCCACCGGGCTGCTCCTCTGCCACCGCGCTGCGGCTTTGGGCTGCAAAAAACTGCGCGCCGCTTGGCTCGTCCAAAGGCTGCTCCTGCGGAAAAGCAATGCCCTCCTCCACCACCTCGTTCCAAATCGCCAGCATTGCCGGCAAATCCTGGGCGGCGTATTCTCTTACCACAATATTCAAATCAAAATCCTCCCAATTAAAATATCAAAAGGCCAAATCCAGAGCCATTTCCAGCACAAACTCCGCAAAATGCTTGTGCGCCGGGCAAACTCGGCTCCAGGGGTTTGTCAGCTGCTCAGCCAACGCCACGTTGGGCAGCAGGGCCAAATCCGCCTCCTCCAACATCGGCAAATCCAGCTCGCTATCGCCGGCCGCCACCAGCAGGGCCTCCGACCAACGCTGCCGCAAACGCCGCGCCGCCGCTCCTTTGTTGATTTCCGGCGGCAAAAAGTAAACCTTGCGGCCGCCCCGCACCACCTGCAAACCACCAAAACCGTAAAAATCGGCCAGGCAACGCTCCGCTTCCGCCACATCCTGACAAACCGTATACAGATAAATATCATCAACCATTCGGCAACGCTTATACTCTGAAAGCTCACGGAGCTGCCAAGCCAGCTCCGCCAAAATTTGCGTATAGGGCGCAACCCGCTCGGCTGCCTCCGCCTGCCAGGCCGGCTCAGGCTCGCCCGCAGCCAGCAACAATCCGCCATTACTGCAAACCGCCCACTGTGGCCCAACTCCTGCCTCAAAAACCGGCCAGCAAATCCGCTGATATTGCTCCTGTGAGCGTGTAGTAACCGGCACCAGCCGCACATTGTCTGGCAGCTGCTGCAAAAGCGCCTGCGTGCGCGCCGTCATAAAGCTTTGCTCCTGACCGTCCAGCCATTCCACGCAACTATCGCCCGGCACGCGGTGTTTATAAGAATAAATCAGCGTGTTATCCAAATCGCAGGCCATCAAAATTTCTCTCATATTATAATATCCGCCTTAGCTATCCGCCAAATTTTGAATTAAACCGCAGGCCCGATAATTTTGCAATGGATAAACCTGCAACGGCACACTTTTTTCTTGCGCCAGCTGATATAAATGCCCCAAATGCTCCTCATCGGTCAGGCTGTGCACCAAAACCTGCCAGGGCAGGCGGCGCAGCAGTACACGGGTGGCCTCGCCAATGCCCGGCTTAACCAAATTCACATCGGCGATGCCAAAATCCCGGCAGATCGCCCGTACCTCCTCCGCCGCCGTGCAGGCCGCCTTTGGCGGCTCCTGCATTTTGGGCGCAGCAGCCGGAAAATGCGCCGCCACCGTGTCAATAAAATGATAGGTCAAATCCTGCGGCTGCAAATCGGCATAAAAAGCTGCCCCGTGGAAATCTCGCGGGCCGATAATATCCGCCCGGTAAAAGGTGCGGCTCAGCAAGCCGGAAACTGTTGAATTCAGGCAGGAGCTGGCAATCAGAAAATCCCCTCTGGTGCCAGATTCCGCCGCCAAGCCGGCCGGGTCGGAAAGCACCGCCAGGCCGGGGCTCACCTGCGGAAATTCCGCCATCGCCGCGGCCAGCTCCCGCTGAATGGCTCCCTTGCCCGTCCAGCCGTCCACAAACCGAATATGCTGGGGCTGGTGCCGCTCCAAAATATAGCGCATAGCATTTTTATCAATGCCCCGGCCGCGAATAATCGAAATTGTGTAGTGCTTAACTGAAATAGCATAACGCTTTTGCAGATAACGCTTTAGTAAAATGCCAATCGGCGTACCCGCCCGCGCCAGCGATACCAACACCAGCTCCGGCCCTTGAGCTGCCAAGAGCTTTTCCGCCACTGCCGCCGCCGCATCAGCCGTAAGCCGGGCGTAGAGAGCCAACGCCTTATGAAACATCGCCAGATAAGCCGGCGTTGGCTCGTATTCCAGTGGCAGCATTTCCGAATAATGCACACCCTGCTGAATCAATGCCTCCCGCTCCGCCGTTGGCAAGGGCTGCACCAGCCCGCTGATGTCTTTCAGCAGAATTGTAACGTCCTCCGGTTTGTAGGTGCTAAACATTTGCCCCTCCTCCAACATAAAACAGCTGCGTGCAGCCCCAGGAGCTTAAAGCCCGCGCCAAATCGATCTGCGCCAGCCGGGCCGCGGCCGCGTTCTGAGTATCGCTGAAAAGCAAAGCCGCGTCATATTGCTCCAAATTATAAATATACGTACGGCGGTTTTCATCGTAAAAGCTATGCAGCAAATTGCCGTTGCGCACCGGATAAGCCGCCGCCGCGTAAACGCCAATCGGGCTGCGCGTTGTGGCGTGGCAGCGTACGCCGGCAAAATGACCGGAGCAAGCCAAACAATCCGCCGCAAGCAACGCCGGATACATAAATTCCTCGGTTCCTAAAACCAAAAGCTGCGCCCCAAACTCCAAGCGTTCAGTCAAAGCAGCCGTTAAATAAGCGGCATTATCCCGGCAATTCTGCTGATAAGCGTCAATCCGCAGGCCTAGCCTGGGGTTAAGGCAGGGTTCGGGCAGCTCAATCTCCTTAAAATCAGGCTTAACTGCGTCCGACGGCAATTCCTCAGCCGCCGCCACCGGAATATCCGCCACCAATCGCTCATAATCCAAAGGTTGCGGACGCACCAAAAACTCACTTTTAACGCCAGCTGCCGCCCAAGCCTGTTCATTGGCAGGCTGCAAACGGTTAATAATTGAAGCCGCCACAATTTCCCGACCCTCCGCCGCCGGATAGTGCCGACGCAGCTGGGCCACGATATTAAGCAGGGTTTGGCCGGTGGAAAACTCATCGTCCACCAAAACAAGCTGCGGCGACTGCTCAATCGCCTCGGCCAGCCTGTCGCCGCAAAGCTTCTGCTCCACCGCGTGGCTGTGCTCCTCCTGAAAATTCAGCCAGCTTTGGCCGCCCAAAACATTTTCCCGCGTCGTTTGGATATACCAGCAATCCGGGCCCAGGCAGTCGGCAACTGCCGCGCCGATTGCGGTAGCCGTTTCCGCAAAGCCAATCACCAACCGGGCTTGCGGATAATGCTCCGCCACCTGCCAACCCAGGCTGCACATCATCGCCAAAGCCTGGCCGGGGTCGCTGGGGCAATGCTTGGCCTGCAACGGATTAACCAGCAAATAGGAGCGCTTGCTATTTTGCCAACGCTTCGCCAAAAGCAACACATCAGCCTCGGTATAATCACTCATCAAGTTCAATCCTCCACCACGCCGTAAATTTCAGCCAAAATAGCCGTGCGCAAAGCCCAGTTGGTGTGGCATTTCAACTCGTTCATCCGCGAGCCGTCCGCGCTTTTGGCCACGCCCAAGTTGGAGGGCAGCCAATCCAGCAGACCCAGCGCATCCTGATAATCCGCCAGGCTGACTTTCAAGCTGTCGTATATAATCGGCAGCTGCGCCGGATGCACCGCTGTTTTGCCTATAAAGCCATTCAGACGGTCCAAAGCCAGCTCCTGCCGCAGGCCCTCCGCCCAAGCGCCCTGCGGGTCCTCGCCAAAATACTCCCAAACCGGGCCGGAAAGCACATATTCCCCGGAAAAAATATTAACAATATCCGCCAAAATATCCCGAATTACGCTGATTTGGTAAATGTTTTGACGCACGCTGCGGCGCAGGCCAAACAGGCTGCAAAAATCATTGCAACCAACCCGTACATTCAAAATATATTTCTGCACCCTGTCCAACTCGTCTTTCAGCTGTTGCAGGGCCGACCGACGACTGCCCAGCTCCGCCAGCATCGGGCTTTCCAAAATTGGCATGAAGTAAATCGGTTTATGCCGTCCGACATTAAATTGCCGGATTAAATCAAGATAAGCGGCGGAATTTGTCAAATCAAATTTAGGCAAAATATAGCCGCAAAGCAGCTCCTGGAAATCACCCAAAAGCTGTTGAATATGCTGCAAATGCTGCGGGGTACGCACCCGCACAAACAGTAGCGGCAGATTTGTCTGCGGCGTTGTTTTGGCTTTGATAGCCGCCAAGGTGCGGCAAAGCTCCAGCTCCGCCTGCGGCAGGGCCTCGTCCAAAATAGCGTCCTCCAGGCAAAAGGCCAGGGCCGTCAGGCCGGGCAAGGAAGATGTTACAATTTTATTGGCCAACTCCGGGTTATAAGGCGGCGTGTAGAGAAGCGCGCCCAAAGCATAGGCCAACCGGGTGCGCTCATCAAATATACGCAGGCTTCGGATACTTGAACCATTCTTATTCAGATTTTTAATCGTTAAACTATTCACCGTTAAGCTATTCAATGTTGACACCATATCCTTCACACAAATGCCGCAGCCCGCTTCGGTAACCGGCGCCGACAAAGCTCATCTTCCACTCACCCTTATAACGATACAACTCCACGGCTACGGCCGTTTTTTCCTCGTAAAGCTCATCCAAAGCAAAACGGTATATCTCCTTGTCGCTGCTGAAAATGCGCACCACAGCACCCCGCACTGCGGAAAAACGCTGTTGCTGGTTATCGCCGTAAATAGAATAGCAAACGGCAATTCGATTCACATCCGGCGCGGCCTTGGCCAGTTCAACCAACACCAAAGGGCGGTTAGCATTTTGGCCCATCCGCACGGAGCCGTCGCGGGCTTCCTGATTGCCAAAGAAAATTAAATCCTCATCCTGCCGCACCTTGTTGTTATCCTGCAACAAAAAACAGTAACCATCTATTTCCAACTCGGCGTCGTCAGTTTGGTATTCCAAAGCAATTTTAAAAACATCATCCTGCAAATCTTTAATGGAAAGACGCTGCCCCCGTTTAACCTGCTGCACATTAGCGTCTGAAACATTGGGCGCAATGATTTCACGCGGAGCCTCCATCTGCACAGGCAAAGAAACCGCCGGGCCGTCCGCCACCGGCGTTCCCTCATTATGCACCGCAGCCCCTGCCTGCGCCTTGCCCATTATGTAAATCCGACGACTGACCGCAGTTTTGACAATTATCTCACCATATAAAATAGTGTTGTTGCGCAGTTCGGCCGTGGTGAGGGTGATAAGATTTTTTCCCACGGCCAAAGTTTGCGGCGACAGGCGAACGTCCCGCATGCCACATTCCAACTGCGCAGAAGCAGGCGCTTGTATTTCTATAGAAAAAGTGTTTTCAGTGTCCGCTGCAAAATTGCCCAAGGACAGCATAGCCGGCAGCTGCCAGGCCTCTGACTCCTGCGGCAGACCAACCACAGCGCCCTTAACCTCCACATTTTCCAGTTTGGTGCCGGCATAGGTTGTTTTCAAAGCCACGTCAGAATCCCCGGCTGTTTCACCGCCGGCGTTGCCGCCGCCAGTAACCTCAATCCGCAGATTTTTCACCTGCACCTTTTCCGATGCCACCTGTAACACCGGCCCGCTGTTAGCCCACAAAGTCGCCCCAGCCCCGTCGAACACGCATGGGCGGTCGATAACCAATGGGCCCTCATATTCACCAGGAGCCAAAACAAAATCATCGGATTTTATCGCGTTAAATTGGTCTTGAATATTCGTCATATCAATCCCCTGCAATTTTTGGACAAAGCGCCTACACAATGATGTAAGCGCTTTATCTCAAATTTAAATAAACTGAATTAAACGTTCACGCCAAAGCTGCGGCAAAGGGCCTCCAAGCCGCCTTGATAGCCTGCGCCAACTGCATTGAACTTCCACTCGCCGTTGTTTTTGTAAATCTCGCAAACCACCAGCGCCGTTTCAATGGAAAACTCCTCCGCCAAATCGAACTTCAGCACTTCCGTGCCCACCATGTCGTTCTCGTTCGCCATCCGGGCAACCCGAACGTAAGCATTGGAAACCTGACCAAAGTTCTGGCCGCGCACCTGAGCGTCGTAAATTGTAACGGTGATCGCAATTTTTTGAATATCCGCCGGCACTTTAGTGAAATCAATAATCAAAACCTCATCATCGCCGTCGCCCTCGCCGGTCAGGTTATCGCCGGTGTGCGTAACCGAGCCGTCGGAACTTTTCAGATTGCCATAGAAGATGAAATCCTCGTCCTTGCGCACCTTGCCGTCTGCATTCAGCAAAAAAGCCGAAGCGTCCAAATCAAAATCCTTGCCGCCGTCGTAGCGGTTGATGTCCCAACCCAAACCAATCAGCGCCATATTCATATTCTTGTCCAGGCTCACTCTTTGGCCCTTAGCAAGATTAACACCCATCGTTTAACCCTCCTTTTTAGACAAATTTATTAGCCAGCTCGCCCAAGCCGTTGTCGCGCGTGCCCTGACCAATAGCGTTGAACTTCCACTCGCCGTTGTAACGATAGAGCTCGCCGAAAATCATAGCCGTCATGCCGTCATAATTTTCGGAAAGGTTATATTTGCACATTTCCTGATTGGTGTCCGCGTCCACAATACGGATAAAGGCATTTTCAATCATGCCGAAATGCTGCTTGCGCTGCGCCGCCTGGTAGATATTAACCACCACTACCAGCTTATCATATTGCTCCGGCATCGAAGCCAAATCCACCATAATCTGCTCGTCGTCACCGGCTCCGGCGCCGGTCAGGTTATCGCCCATGTGGCGAATACAGCTGGATTTATGCTGCAAATTGCCGAAATAAACAATATCGTCCGTGCCCATCAAATGCCCGTTCACACAAACAAACACGGAAGCGTCGCAGTCAATATCCTGCGGCTTCGGGGCAAAAAAGCCTCTCTTCTGCTTAACCTCGTCCCAACCCAGGCCGACCATCACCCGACGCAGAGCGCCGCCGTCCTCCTTGCGCAAATTCACCTTTTGACCTTTTTGCAAATTAACTGACATTTTTCATTTCTCCCTTCCCACAATATATTTTAATCACATTTTATTGTTTTCAGCCATTGTTCAACGTTGTGCCCAGCCATTGCCTAAAGGAAGCCGGGTTTCTGGTCTGGATTAAAACCACGCCAGGCCCGCGGAAACGGCAAACCAAGCACTCGCCGGACATAAAGCTGGAAATCCAGCCGTTGGAAGCCTTTTCAATCTTATAGTTCATATAATCCGGCCAGGCCACCAAATGACCATTATCCACAATATATTCCTCATTGTCGGCCAGGTTTATGGCATGGATTGCTCCATAGCTGCTCAAAAACACTGTGCCGCGGCCGCTGATTTTCACCACAAAAAACCCCTCGCGGGAAAACAAACCCTGTGCCAGATTTTGCATAGTGGTGTCCACCTGGATGCTATCGGTGGCCGCCAAAAACCCAGTTTTTTGTACGCGCAGGCTGTAGCTGCCGTCTAACTCTACATCAATAATGCCGCCCGGCGCAGGATGGCCCAGCAAAACCGAACCGTCGCCACGCACCGCGTCAATCGTTTGGAAAAAGAAGCTCTCGCCGGTAAGCATTCGCCGGGCCAAACCGCCGATTATGCCGCCGTTCATTGCGCCATTAACCTCCAGCGTTGCCGACATTGCCACCATAGCATCAGATTCCGCCTTAATTCTTTCGCCACGCTGTAACTCGCACTTGACCAGAGGAAAAGCGTCCTGATATAAAATTTTATATTTCATTCAGCCAGCTCACTTTCTGTTTGCAAGTAAATGCTAATTAAACGTTCACGCCAAAATTCTGGCACAGAGCATGCAAGCCGCCCTGGAAGCCGCTGCCCACGGCGTTAAATTTCCACTCGCCATTGTGACGATAAAGCTCGCCCACCACAACGGCTGTTTCAATGGAGAAGTCCTCGCCCAAATCATAGCGAATCAACTCCGTGTTGGAGGATTCATCAACAATCCGAATGAAAGCATTGGAAACCTGGCCAAAGTTCTGCCGGCGTTCCTCGGCTTCGTAAATCGTAACCGTAAAATCAATTTTTTCCACAGATTCCGGCACTTTGCTCAAATCAACCTTAATCTGCTCGTCGTCACCGTCGCCGGCGCCGGTCAGGTTATCGCCCAAATGCTCCACACCGCCGGAAGCGTGCTTCAAATTGCCATAAAAGACAAAATCCGCATCGCTGGCTGTCTTGCCATCGGCGCCCAACATAAATGCCGCCGTGTCCAAATCAAAATCAGAACCACCATCAAACTTGTTGACGTCCCAGCCCAAGCCGACCAACAAATTGTTCAGGCCGGGATTGCCCTTAGTCAAATCCACCTTTTGTCCTTTTGTCAAACTAACTGCCATAATAATACCCTCCTAAATTAATATATTTCCTGCGGCCCCTGCCGCTGGATTATCTGTTTTTGCCCATAAACAGCTTGCGCAGCATATCTATGGGGATTACCAAAAAAGCCATTACAATACAGGTCAGCCAGGCCTGCGGGCTCAAGCTTTCCACGCTCAAAACGCTGCCGCCGAAAGTGACGAACACAAATTGCAAAACAAATATCGACAACATAACCAAAATAAAGTTTTTGTTGCGGCCAATGCCGGAAAGCACATTGATATGGCTGGTGCGGGCATTGAAGCCGTTGAACGTTATCGCCATCATAAAGGTGGCAAACAAAGCCGATTTCAGATAGGTCACGTCCACATCGCCGAAAAGCTGCCGAATATTCGGCACAAACAAAATCGCCAAACAGATAAACGTAATATACAAAGCGCCAACGATAATTTCCACCAGCATATCCTTACTGATAATGCTGGCCGAGCGTTCAATAGGCTTCTCCAGCATATATTCCTCCAAAGCAGGCTCGCTGCCAAAAGCGATAGCCGCCAGAGTATCCATTGCCAGGTTCACCAGCAACAGCTGGATAACCGTCATCACCACATTTTCACCCAACAGCGGGCCAATGAAACAGGTCAGCACCGCCGCTACATTAACCGTCAGCTGGAATATCAAAAATTTGCGGATACTCTTAAACATAGTCCGGCCGTAAAGGATAGCCTTGCGAATAGAGGAAAAATTGTCGTCCAAAATAGTGATGTCGCCGGCTTCCTTGGCAACCTCCGTGCCACTGCCCATTGCAAAGCCCACATCGGCCTTTTTCAGGGCCGGCGAATCATTAACGCCGTCGCCGGTCATACCAACCACCAAATTTAGCTCCTGCGCCACCCGCACCAAACGGCTCTTATCCGTCGGCAGGGCGCGGGCGACCACCCGCAAATTCGGCAAAATTGCTTTCAGCTCATCATCGGTTTTGGCGGCCATTTCCGCCGAGGTCAGCGCCACATCAGTTGAGGATTGTAGCAAACCGGCCTCCTTAGCAATAGCCACGGCAGTTTCCTTGCGGTCGCCCGTCACCATAACCACCTGAATTCCGGCGTTCTGCACCTGATGAATAGCCTCCACAGCCTCTTTGCGCACATTATCCCGAATGCTCAGTACACAAACCAAAGTCAGGTTTTCATCATCTCGCTCGCCGTCCGCCTTGGCCACAGCCAGCAAACGCATAGAACGCCCGGCCTGCTTGTCCATATAAGCGTTAATGGCCCGTCTTTCGGTCAGCTCTTTGCGCTCGCCTTGGGCATTCAGATAATGCGTACACCTTTCAATAATCTTCTCCGGCGCGCCTTTAACATAGGTAACCGTTTGGCCAGCCTGCTGCAAAACAACGCTGGAGCTTTTCTTATTAGAATCAAAGGCGTTAAAAGCCTTAACCGCATCTTTATTTAGCTTATCCGCCGCGCCGGCGTCCGCCAAAAAGGCAATCAGGGCACGGTCCGTGCTGTTGCCGCCGATAATCGCGCCGTCGCTCAGCACAGCGCTGTTGTTGACGCCAATGCCCGTAATCACATCAGCCGCCACGGCCGGCGTCATATCGGACAGATTTTCGTAAACCTGCAAATCACCGTCGGCCAGCTCCACCACGGAAAGGCGGCCCTCGGTTATCGTGCCGGTTTTATCGCTGAAAAGAATACTCAAGCTGCCGGCAGTTTCCAAACCATTAATTTTGCGCACCAAAACGTTATCCTTAGCCATTTTCAGGCTCTGGAAAGAAAGCAAAATAGAGGTTAGCATTGGCAGGCCCTCCGGCACTGCGCAAACGATAATCGTAACCGCCACCGTCACCGCGTCCATAACCAGGCGTATCCATTCAAAAATATCGCCCGGCAAACTGCCGCTGAGCAAAGTTTTGGCAATAATCCCCACCACAATACAGATAGCGCCCACGTAGCCAAAGGTGGAAATTTGCTGAGCCAGCTTGCCCAACTTAACCTGCAAAGGCGTTTCCCGCGTTTCCTCCTGCACCTCCAGGGCCAACTCGCCAAACAGGGTTTTATCGCCGACAACTTTAATCTCCATATAGGCCTCGCCGCCGCAAACCACTGTGCCGCGATAGGCATAGTATTTGTTCAGCAAGTCCTTAACGTCATATTCCGCACCGTCCGGGCAAGGCAGCTTGTCCGCCTCTTCGGTTTCGCCATTCAAAGCGGCCTGGTCCACCTTGAGCTCGCCCTCGACGATTTCGCCGTCGGCCGGAATTTTATCACCGGCTTGCAGGTAAACAATATCGCCAACCACAACTTCACTGACGTGAATTTCCTCCAGTTTACCATCACGCAGCACTTTGGCCATCTCCTTGGCCTCTTCCTCTGCTTTCAGAGCAGAGGCTTTGCCCTCCTGCTTGCTTTCGCTGACAGAGGCCACGCCATTGGCAATCATAATAGCAACTAAAATGCCAACCGGCTCAAACCATTCAGCCTGCCCCAGGAAAAACAGCACCACCTGAACCACCAAAGCCACCAGCAGAATCATAATCATAGGGTCCTTAAAGCCCTCCAAAATTTTCTTCCACAAAGGCTCCGGCGGAATTTGCGTCAAAGTGTTAGCGCCAAATTTTTGGCGGCTTTCTTCCACTTGTGACGCAGATAAACCTTGCACTTTCATACACTACTTCCTTTCATATCATTAGTTATTATAATGATACATCATACAACACAATTATAAACTCAGCATTACAAATTATCTGCCGCAAGAAACTTCTGCCAGCAAACCCTTTGGGTCATTGGACATCTGAAAGACTGCCCCATTTTTCAGCAAAACAGCCTGACCAACCGGGACCAAATTTCCGCTAGGCGAAGTCATTCCCTGAATGTTCTGGTTCACCAGCAGCCACTGGCCATTAAACTTACAAACATAAGCCATCAGTTCTCGGTCAGTTTTCTCATCTGGAAAAGTGTTGGCAAAAACGTGCCACTTAAACAGTGGCATATTATGATAAACATTTACCTCGCCGGCGCCCACCCATTGACCAGGGTTGGCACGCATTTGGCTTTTTAAATGCAAACGCACAATATTTTCCGGCTTCACACGGTGCCCGCAAAACGGACAAACCGGGTGCCTGGTATCGTAAAGCACAAACCATTTGGCAGCGCACAGCGGATTTTCACACGGCTGCAATAAATCCCAGGTTTTCACCAAACCCTTTTCCCACTCCAAAGCTGTAGGTCGCTCATTCGGATTATGCAAACCGTCCACAAAAGCCCGCAGAAAAAGACGCTCCAGCACCGGCCCCAAATCCTTAATCCGCACATTCAAATCAGGCGGCCGGTTGGTAAAATCAGTTGGGTGCTCAATAAACAGGGCCTTAGGCCCCAACGTCAGGAAATCGTCCATCTCCGGCGAGGTAAAATCGTGCGTTTTTGGCCCCAGCAATGGGTGACGCAACAGCAAATATTCGTATATCAACACCGGCAGAGCGTGTAAATCTGTGTAGGTACTGGGCAGCTTGCGGTCAGGGTCATTATGCGACAGCATACTACTTTCCAACACTTCCGGCGCTATGTACCCTCTGGTGCCCACCACCTCCGGCGGGAACAACCCCGGCACCACCAGTGAATCAATATCAATCACCACGCAGCCGCCGGTTTTAGGGTCAATCAGCACATTATTGCAGGACAAATCGGAATGGGCTAAACCCGCTTGATGCATACGCCGCACTGAACGGGCCAGAGAAATCGACATTTGCAGCATTGAGCAAAAATCGCCCACTTCTTCCAGGCGCAAATAGCGGCGCGAACTGGAAGTAAACCAGGTGCTGCGCTTGTCCCGTCCCTGCAAATCCAACATATCCGAAGCGTCCGCCGTGAAGAAGAAGTTGGCAGGATAAGCAGGACAAACAATGCCAAACTCCGGCTGCCGCACAATGGCCGTCGGCCAACAGAAACGCCCGGCAAAATAATTCGCCATCTGCTCACTGTTACCACGAGCACCACCGGCCTGCTCCGAAAGCGTAGGGTTATATTTGCCAATGATAGCTTCCAAACGTTTGCGCACATTTGGGTCGTTGGCAGTTTCCGGATCGTTAAAAAACTGCACAACGTATGACTTATCAGGTGCAAAATAAGTATATTTCATACCGCCGCGCGGCGGATTATCTTTAATCACATACGGAATTTTTCGGCCATCAGTCAATGTAGCTTCTGCCAAAGTGCCCATCGAACTGCCTCCTTAATGCGACAAAATTAACGAGTAAAAACCAGCAGTGTCCTATCGTCGAACGAACCTCTTTCGACATAATTATCCAACCATTTCAGCAAACACTGGCTGGGGTCGGCCTCGGTCTGGTCGTTATGATGTGCTGCAAGCTCCATTCTGGCCAACTCCAACACTGTTTTATCCTGCCAAATATCAGATAGCGTCAGCCCTGTGGCCTCACATATTCGCCTGGTATATTGTAGTGGAACCTTAACATTTTGGTCATTAACCCAAGGGAAAGCCAACGGGTCAGGAATTTGCTTAAACATTTTAAGCTGCTCCGCCGTCAGACTGGCCGGTTCCAGCTGAGCAAGCTGCTCATCCAGCACTCCATTAACCAACAAATCAAAATACAAACGATAAAGCTCTGTATCATTAGGAAAATAATCGTCGGAAACGCCGTCCGTCATCACCAACACCGTATCCAACAGACCACGAGAAATACGAGTTCTGGTTTGCAAATTTTCCAGATTTTGCATTTTCGGCGAAGTAAGAAAATCTGTTTCTCCAGAAAAATCGCCGCTGTCCGGCGTGCCAAGCAGCTTTAAAGCGCCGGTAAACTCGCCTTTGGTGTTAAGCGAAGCAATCATACCATCGCCAACCTGGCAACTGACAAGCACACATTCCTGGCTGAGCTCAGAAAGCGGCACCACCATAGCCAAAAGCAAGGTGGAAGACAAATCCCGTAGCTGCAAAGTGCGCCCTAAGGTTTTGGCATAATCCGCTTTAGCGGCGCGAGAGTAAAAGGCCGCCTCCACCGCTTCAAACGCCTTGAGAACCGCTTGCTGCACAGCGTTAGCCAGCAAACCGCAAGCCGCCGCGCATTTAGGCGCCGCCAAATCCTCGGCCAAATCAGCATATAAATCCGAATTTTGGCTCAAAATATTCTCCAGCGAATTAGCCAAGTAACCCACCGCAGCCCGGCAAGACTTTTGCGCCCCCACCCGCGAGAATTTTTTGGAGCCGGCGCCATCAGCAACAGCCAGCAAGGTTATCCGCTGATAATTAGCTGTTTCATACCAATCATCACAGTTAGTGCCCTCGTGCTTATGTTTTTTACCACGCACCCGCGCTGCAATCACCCGACCACCCGGATAATCGACCGTGCTATGAAGATACTCCGGGAAAGGCTCCGGCTCCTTGTCAACCTCCGGCACCGGCAGATACTTCCATAAAGAAGCCGTGCGCTCAAGCACCTCATCATCAAGCCTGGCCGGCATCTGAAGTGGCGTTGAGGCCCCAATCGGCTGTTCATCCGACAGGAGCTTGTCCGGCTCGCCGGCAGCCAGTGCAGGCGCCACCAAAGCCGGCGGCAAAAGCCCGTCCGCCGTCAAGGAGGGCAAAATCAACTTTTCGATTGCCGGCGTTTCCTTAACCGGCACCGAAACTTTGTCTATATTATCCGACATAAAATGCTCTCCCTTTCCTCAATCAAGGCACCACCACAAAGCCCTGAGGCGGCGGTGGCAGCTCAATCGCGGCGCCCGGCGCTGCATCGACGCTTTTGGAAGACATTTTAATTGAGCCGGAAACCCAAGCAAAGAACTGGGCCATATCACCGGCCGAAAGCGTGTTCATCATCAGCACATTTTCAGTAATCTGTTTTAAATAGGAAGTGTTAGCACTGGAACCCGCTGCACAGGCAATAATATTTGCCGTTTTAACTGTGGTCAGCAGTTTCGCCGCCTTGTTAAACTCCTCAATATCAGTCGGCGAACCGTCCGTGAGGATAAAAACCAGCGGCCGCCAATCGCCTTTTTGGCTTTCGGTTGACTTGCGTACCTCTGTTTTAATACAGTCAATCAGCACATTAAGCGCCCCACCCAAGGCCGTAGCGCCGCCGGCCTGAATATCCGGCTCCTTAAACAGCATAAGCTCCGTAAGCGGAATAATCTGCCGAGCAGAGCTATCAAAAGTAATAACGGACAAATAGGCCGTTTCTAAAGCCTGCGGGTCCCCCCGAAGCTCCGAAAGCAACGCTTTAACGCCCTGTTTCACAGCTTCAATCGGCTCACCCACCATGGAGCCTGAGCAATCAAGCAAAAGATAGACCGGTAATCTGCGCACATAACTTGCCATTTTTTTATCTCCTTATTATTTGTTATACTGTATAACAATATACCACAGGGATAAAGTTAAATTATTTTATTATATAAGAAATTGCACTGTGGTATATATTCGACTACAGCTCTTGCTGTGCCTACGGCTTGCAAATCGCTGAGTACTCATATTATATCTTGTCAACATTTTAGCATAAAATGGCTTCATAGTCAACAAAAAGGGCGGCTTTTTATGCCCGCCCCCTTAAAAAGTTTTTCCTATTAAAATATTATAGCCTTACATCAGGAATATCAATCCACCTATTGCAAACCAGGCAGCCATAAGACCAGTGTTAAGCTTTCCCGGCCGCCAAAGCCTGGCCGGCCCCCAGGCAACTGTTCCCAACGTCAAACCCGCAAAACATAAATAACGTAAAATGAAATCCATAACGCCGCCTCCTAGCCACAAATTCTTTAACTTAGGCTATGCCAGCGGACAAAAAGTGGTGTTAATATTTTAGCTTGCTTTTTTATATCTAAAATGCTATATTATTAATAGAAGTTTTCATACAGAAAGGAGCTTTTCAATGAATAACAATTTAGCCTATCGAGATGAATGCCGAAGCGAACTGATTAATGGCAAGATTATAATGATGTCGCCAAGCCCTGTAACCAATCACAACCGCATATCCCGTAATATCACCCGTATTTTCGACAACTATTTAGACGGTAAGCCTTGCGAAGTTTTTGCCGATGGTTTAGATGTTTATCTAACATCAAAGGATCGCTTTGAACCTGACTGTATGGTGGTTTGCGACCCCAACAAAATCAAATATAACGGTGTGCATGGAGCTCCAGATTTAATTGTTGAGGTGCTTTCACCCAGCACAGCCAAAAATGACAAGGGCTACAAAAAAAATGTTTATGAACAATGCGGCGTGCGGGAGTATTGGCTGGTAGACCCGATAAACAAATCGGTGGAGCAATATTTACTGCAAGATAACAAATTGGAGCTGCATGATATTTACTTCATTTATCCCGATTTTATGCTGGAGGATATGACGGAAGAGGAACGCGCTGCAATCATAACCGAATTCAAATGCTGCCTTTACGATGATTTAATTATCAAGGTGTCAGATATTTTCAAACGCGTCGTCTAAAACTAAAACAAAAGCAAATCAACCAGCCGCTACCCTAAAGGGCGCGACTGGTTGAAATGGTTCACACTAAGCTCTGTCTGCGTCCACTAAAGTGGACTTACCAATCGCTAAGTGTTCACGCAAAAAACCGCTTCTTGCCTAAACAAGAAGCGGTTTTCTATTATATGCGATTAATTTAAAGCTAAATTACTTCGCAATGTTCTTGCAAAATACGGTCAGCATCTTAGCAATCTCAGCACGAGTAGCGTTACCCTGCGGACGCAGAGCGCCATTGTCGCCGTTCATCAAGCCCTCGCCAACAGCCCAGCTAATAGCTGTGTTGGCCCAGCTGCTTACCTTGGCGGCGTCGCTGAACTCAGCAATGCTGCCGGCGTTCTCAGTGTCATAGCCCTTGTAAGTAGCATAGCGATACAGAATAGCCGCAATCTGCTCACGGGTTACGTTGTCGTTCGGGCCGAAGCGGCCGTCCTCGTAGCCGTTCACGATGTTGTTGATAGCTGCCCAAGCCACAGCGGAGCTGTAGTACTGGCCGCCAGCGGAAACATCAGAGAAGCTGTTGGATCTTAACGAAAGTAGGAGTAACAGTTACTTTGCCAGCCGGCATTACAAAGGTGTACTTGGTATCGCTAACTTTGGTCAGCTCAACATTGTTGCCCTTGTTGTCGGTAACAACCAAAGTGTCCAGCTTGTAGCCCTCGTTGGCAGTTACGTTGATAGTAACAGTCTGGCCACGGGTCGGACGGGTGGGAGTAACAGTTACTTTGCCGCCGGTTACCTTAGTAGCAATGCTTACGTTGCCGGTGGAACCGCCGCCACCGCCGCCACCCTGATAACCAGGATCAACAGGGTCGGTTGCATCAGCCAATTTCTCCGCAGACAAAGCGATTGTAGAGAAGTGCTGAGGCCGCAGAACAACAAACTCACCTTCAACAATAGCATAAACAGGAGCGTCCTTATCCATTACGCCTGCGGTTACATAATAAGCATACACCGTATTGGTAATGCCAGTAGGTTTATCAACTTTCAACTGCAAGTAGAGAGCGCCATTAGCTTCAGCCATAACTGGCTTGCCACCAACAGTAAAGGTTACATCATATGCAGCAGCAGCGTCAGCAGGAATAGTTGTGGATACAACGTTCAATGTAACAGTAGTATCTGTTGCACCTTCATAAGCAGCCTGAATAGCCTTAGCTACGTCTTCAGTCAGATAAATATCCGCAACGGGAGTTCTAACGATAACGGTAGTATACTTGCTGGTTACAATAGAGTTCACAGTTTCAGACGCGATTGTTACATTCGCATCTTCCGTGTTGATTACAACAGTATCATTACCAACAGCATAAACATCCTTTGTATTATCAGGGGTAATATCGTTAGTCAATGCACCAGAAATATCACCGCCTTCTACCGCAACAGGTTCAGCCGCTGTTACTGTCAATGTTTTAGTTACATCAATAGTCTTGCCCTCAGCAACAGTAGCACTTGCTTTAACCGTAATTGTTTTATCAGCAGCTACAGTACTAGCAACAGTAACAACACCGCCAGTACTTACAGTTACGCCAGTAACAGCAGGCGCAACTTCATATGCAACAACAATGCCCTCTGTATCTTTACCGTCAGCATATGTTACATTAGCTTTAACAGTTGCCGAGCCGCCAGCCACAACAGTTGTTGGTTCTGCGTCAAAAGCAATAGTATAAGTTGAACCATTAGCTTCTGTTATCGTATCAGCAAATGCAGCCATCGGCAGCATTGTGAACACCATGCAGAAAATCAGCAGCTTGGCCAAAAATTTCTTGTTCATTTTGTTTGTCTCTCTCCTTTCCTTAGAAAAACATATATTTGGTCATAATTGCAAGCTTAATAAAAAGCCATCACCTCCTATTGGCTAGTGTCATGCTCACATTGCCAACTCATTGGCCCAAAGCCTCCCACGGTCGGCAAACCCCAGCGCCCACGTGCCGCACAATCTGAACACGCACGAAACCCTCCACAGCGCAAAAACACAACCGTCCACTGTTGTATTAATATGGAAGATTTTTCAACGTCAAAAAAGCAGCCTTTTTTGACAGTGCCTGCTTGCACAGATTTATTCTACCACAAAAGATAAATAAACACAATAATTTTAGAACATTTTTTTAGTGTTATAGAAAAATTTTTTTAGTAACACTTTTTAGTCAGCCCCTTAACTTTCATTTCAAGCCGTTTTCCCGTCCTGCAAATGCTTAACCTCCTCCAATGATAGGCCCGTATATTCAGCAATTTTTTCCAAGCTTAACTGCTTGTCGGCCAACATACGCAAAGCACTCATTTTTTGGTTCTCCTGCTGGCCTTCCTGCCAGCCTTCCTGCCGGCCCTCTTTCAACGCTTGATTCCACATATCTTCCATAGCTTTGCACATAACAGCCACTCCTTCCTTACTTTCTTTCAAAAACCTCACCTTGTTTGCCAACACATCGTAATACATTTCATTTGGATCAGCACATGAAAAATCGTGCATTAATTTACCAATCGGTGAATTATCGCGATAAGCTCCATTAACATATATTATATGCGCGCCGTCATCAAATCTTTCACCGGTTACCGATATGTAACGTTCAACAGGATATAAAGGCAGCCCTTTACCAAGCACATCATTTTCAGTTATAAAAATAACATAGGTTTCAGGTAAATTATCAAAATCATCTCCCTTTTGCAACAGCCTAGCATCAAGCATGCTGCTGTTATAACGGGCCCGGCGTTGACCGGCGCCTCTATCCGAACGTTGAATTTCTATATTATATTTCGTACTGGAGCTATCCGTAGCCAGAACATCCAAACGA
>JAETTP010000034.1 GCA_021769035.1 Bacillota bacterium
CCAATCCCACCTATGCCAAGGTGCAGGAGGGAGCAAGGCTGGTCAGAGAAAAAGGGGTTGATTTGCTGCTGGCGGTGGGCGGCGGCTCGGTGATGGATTGCTGCAAGGCGATTTCGCTGGCGGCGGTTTATGAGGGCGACGTCTGGGCGGATTTTTGGGCAAGGCCGGGAATTATTGATTTTGAACCCCTGCCGCTGGGCGTGGTGGTTACGGTGGCCGGCACCGGCAGTGAGATGAACGGCGGCGCAGTGATTACCAACGAGGAGCTTAAAGTGAAAACCGGCCGGGATTATCCCAAATGCAACCCACGCTTTGCTTTGCTTGATCCCACCTACACCTACACTGTGCCGCAGCGGCAGATGGTTTCCGGCGGTTTTGACATTCTTTCACATATTATGGAAATATATTTCAGCAAGCCCAACGAGCCGAACGTGTCCGACGATATTGCCGAGGCGCTGATGCGAGGTGTTATCCGGGACTTGCGGGCTTCGGTGCAAAACCCCAAGGATTATGCTGCCCGCAGTAATCTGCTTTGGGAGTCCACCATGGCGGAAAACCGCATTATTAAGCTGGGCAAGCGCATGGACTTCCAGTGCCATAATATGGAACACCAGCTGGGGGCTTTCACCAACTGCAATCATGGCGAGGGTTTGGCGGTTTTGCACCCTGTTTATTACCGCCATATTTATGAAGCAGGCCTGCCTAAATTCTGCCGTTTTGCTACGGCGGTTTGGAGTATCAGCAGCGAGGGCAAAACGGAGCAGGAGCTGGCTTTGGCCGGCATTGACAAGCTGGCAGATTTTATCAAAGAGCTTGGGCTGCCAGCCACCTTGCGGCAGTTGGGCATAGCTGAAGAGCTTGACCTGAAAGCGGTTGCCGATAGCTGCGGAATTTCCGCCGGCAGTTACCGGCAGCTGACGCATGAAGAGATTTTGCAGATTTTCAAGGAATGTTATTAATCAAAAAAGTTGCTGATTATAATCGGGAGGTAACGGAAAATGGATTATGTAACCTTAAACAATGGCGTAAAAATGCCCAAGCTGGGCTATGGCGTTTTCCAGGTAAGCAATGAAGAATGTGAACGCTGCGTGGTGGAGGCTGTGAACGCCGGCTATCGTCTGATTGACACCGCACAATCTTATTTCAACGAGGAGGCGGTGGGCCGGGCGGTGCGCAAGTGCGGCGTACCCCGGCAGGAGCTTTTTCTGGTAAGCAAGGTTTGGATTAGCAACGGCGGTTATGCAAGAGCCAAAGCGTCTATTGACGAATCCCTGCGCAAGCTGCAAACAGATTATCTGGATTTGCTGTTAATACACCAGCCCTTTAATGATTACTATGGCACCTGGCGGGCGATGGAGGAGGCTTTGCGAGCCGGTAAGCTGCGGGCTATCGGCGTATCCAATTTCTATCCCGACCGGCTGGTGGATTTGTGCCAGTTTGTCGATGAAAAGCCGATGGTAAACCAGGTGGAAACCCATGTTTTCCAGCAGCAGCGGCAGGCGCACGAATATATGCAGAAATACGGCGTGCAGCATATGGCCTGGGGGCCGTTTGCCGAGGGGCGCAATGACTTTTTCAGCAATCCGCTGCTGAATGAGATTGGCGCAAAATATGGCAAAAGCGCCGCTCAGGTTGCCCTGCGTTTCCTGCTGCAAAGCGATGTGGTGGTGATACCTAAATCAGTGCATAAGGAGCGTATGGAGCAAAATATGGCTGTTTTTGATTTTGCCTTAAAGCCGGAGGATATGGCGGCTATTCAAAAGCTGGACGAGGGCGAGAGCCTGTTTTTCTCGCACTATGACCCTGCGACTGTGGAGCGTTTGGTAAATCTGCACTAAATATTATTAAGCCAACAAGGAGGCGCAAAAGATGAACAGAAAAGTATTAGCTTTGTTATGCAGCGGCTTACTGCTGCTGGCAATTTGTAGCGGCTGCACGCAGCAGCCTGCCCAAAGCGCCGGAGATAATGCGGCGGAGGGCAATTTGGTGCTGGCGGAACAGGGTATGTTTTCTGCCGGCGGTGTAACTATTACTTCCGAAGGTGTTTTTGATACGGAAAATCACTGGGAGGAAACCGGCGCAGGCCAGACTATGCACGCTGACCATGCCAATGTGTTTTATCAGGTACCGGCTGAGCAAAGCGGCTTGCCTATGGTGTTTTTGCATGGCTATGGTCAGTCCCGTATGGGCTGGATGACTACTCCTGACGGCAGGGAGGGGTGGTCGGATATGTTCCTGAAAATGGGACACAGCGTGTATCTTTTGGACGAACCTCGGCGTGGCGAGGCCGGCAGCACTACTGTCAGCGGTGAAATAAGCGGCAAAACTCTGGATCAGCGTTGGTATACCCAGTTCCGTATTGGTCTCTGGGAAAATGGTCAATCTGTGCCTTATGATGGCTCGCAATTTCCTAATGATCCAGATTCGGTAGACCAGTTCTTTCGTCAGATGACGCCGGATACCGGTATGCGTTCCGATATGGGCGCTGATTTTGACGGCGAGATGGTGGCGCAGGCAGTGGCGGCAGCTATTGACGAGGTTTATGAGCGCAGCGGCCAGAAATCCATATTGGTAACGCATTCCCAAGGTGGCCGAGCCGGTTGGCTAGTGCCTAAGTACACTGAACATGTTGCAGCCATTGTGGCTATTGAGCCGGGTGGTGCGCCGGCGGTGGACAGCGAGGAATATCTGATTATGGCTGAGCAGAATATTCCGGTGGCTTTCTATTTTGGCGATTATATTGATAATGGCGACCCGGCTATTGCCGCTACGGCAGCTTGGCAGGGTATGCGCCAAACCTGCTATGATTTTACTGAAGCGTATGTGGCGCAAGGCGATATAAGCGTGGTTTATGATCTGCCCAAGGAAGGTATTACTGGCAATGACCACTTTATTTTCCAGGATTTGAATAATGATGTGGTGGCCGAACATGTGGAAAATTGGTTACAGGATAATGTGAAATATTGAATATAATGATATGATTTTAGTTAGCTTGCTTTAATAGCAAAATTTTAATATGCCGTCGTTTTCTTAGAAAACGGCGGTTTTTGATTATATACAATAGAAAATTATCAATTTGTCGTTCTCCTCCACCCTATTTCAATGTTTGAAATCAAAGAAAGATTGAAATAGCTGGAGGTACAAAAATGTTTATTGCGAAAACTGATTATACATTAAACAGGAAAAATAAGGACGCTATTGTTTGCAAGACGGCTGTTGGCAGTTATGTGCTGCTGAAACGGGAGGATTTTGCCAGTGATGAGGAATTTGAGAAATGGAAAGCCTGGTCTGATGAAGATTATCACATCAGTGAAAATGCTACTCGAAGATGCAGCCGCAAAAATGTGATGTTGAGCGAGAAGCTGGATAATGAATTGTGCTGCCTTTCTGCGGAGGATATACTTTGCGAAAAGCTGGACGGTTTAGAACGGATTGACAAGGTGTGCCGGATAAAAGAGCTGCTGACCGAAACTCAATACCGGCGTTTGTGGTTATATGCTGTTAAGGGTATAAGTATGCCTAAGATTGCTAAAATGGAGGGAGTTAGCACCAGTTGCGTTTCCAGTTCAATATATGGGGCCAGGAAGAAAATTAAGAAACGGTTAAGGGAGTTTACCAAATAGCCTAAGATAGAAACACAACGGAGCAGATTACATAAAAGTTTTCTGCTCCGTTGTGTACTTTGTAGAAAAAGTAAATGCTATTTTGAGCTTTTAGACATTACCCTACACGTACCCTCAAAAATGAGCTTTTAGAGCTTCTGAAAGCCTTATGTGGTGCGGCTTTGAAAATTAACTTTGTCCGCAAAAGGCTTACATATAGGGACGGTTGAAAAATTTTTTAGCAAATGTTACAAACACCCTTGACAACACTCGTCTGGACAACCTCCAGTAACCGCACCAATGAGCTGGACGCTAACGCCGTAACCAGTCAGGAAACATTCGTGTGTTACAACTGCGGCAAAGCCACGCAGTTCACCGTTTGGCGCACCCCGGAATATACCAGGGACGGCAACAGCGATTTAACCCGCAACGTCAAATATTCCGACGGCACAATGGTGGACGGAGTAACCAAAGGCAATGTAAACGGCGGCAAGCCCGGCGTTAATGCGTATTTCACGCAACACCACTGGACGAAAGCCGCCTGTTCCCAGTGCGGCAACTTCAACAGCCAGATGGATAACACTGTGTATTGCTTTAACAAAAATGTCTACTGGCTTTATGACTGCGCCGCCGAGTTTATGCAGGATTTGGACGAGAAAGTCAGCTATGAGTATGCGGACAGAGATTACCACAAAATGACGGTTGAGGGCGGCAAATACTGCGCCTTTTGTTACGGCACCATTCATAATAAAAACAGCCGTCTGGTTCCGCACAATATGGTTAAAGAAGTTCTGCCGCAGCTCTCGAACCAGCGGTTCGCTATCGTGTCCCACTGCACCGATTGCGACTTTGTAAAAACGGAATATATTGCCGCTAAAGTGGTAGTAGCCAGCTATTACGGCGTGGTGGACGGCCAGCCTCATACCATTACAGTTTCGGATTTGTCCGAAAGCGGTGTTCGGGCTTCCATTCGTTACGGAACCAGCGCCAATAACTGCAACTTAACATCTGCGCCTAATTTTACCGAAGAGGGACAATATACGGTATATTATGAAGTAACATATAAGTATAACTCAACTGAAATGGTGGAAAGCAGCGTAGCCTATGTGTGGCTGCACGATGAGCGGGAGCCTGACGCAGGCTGTACCTGCGGCTGTGGAGATCCGAACTGCGATTGCCGCAAACCCAACTGTAACGGCGGCTGCTGCAACAACGGCTGCGGAGATAACCACAAATTCAGCCTTATTGAAAGCATTAAACCCACCTGTCTGGCTTTGGGTTATGACCGCTATCTCTGCGTAAACTGCGGCAAGGTGGAAAAGAGGGATTATGTGGACTCGCTGGGCCACTCTATGCAGCAGATTTTAATTCGGGAGGCTACTTGCGAGGTTGACGGCAAGGTTCTTAACATCTGCTCTCGCTGCGGTTTGACCGAGGTTGAATATACCCCCAAGGGCGAGCATAAATACGGCAGCTTTAATGTGGCTCCCACCTGCACCAGCCCCGGCTATACGGTTAAGGAGTGTTCGGTTTGCGGAGATAGACATATTACTGCTATGACCGAGGCTCTGCCCCATAATTATGAAGCCCACCCGGTACTGCCCACCTGCACCACCGGCGGCCAGACAACATATATCTGCGAGGGCTGCGGCAGCACTTTTATTGGCGACCATACGGAGCCTTTAGGCCACGCCTGGAATGAGGGCGAATATATCGTGGAGCCGACCTGCGCCGAGGACGGGATTATTGAATATACCTGCACCAGATGCGGGGCAACCAAACGGGAGGTTGAGCAAAGCGGCCTGCACTCTACCTGTGCCGGCACCATCAACAATGCGCATAGACTGGCAATGAATACGGTTCTGGCAACCTCACAGGTTAAAGCGCCTATGTTGCAGGCAGGTAATATGGTTTTGAATAAAGCGACGGATACCACAGCAACGGCGGCGGCCAGCAAATCGGGCGGCGGTCATATTGCAGGCAGTCCGGCAACGTGCTTAAATCCGCAAACTTGCGTAGTGTGCGGCGCTGTTCTGGCGGAGGCCACCGGACACCGCTACTGGCAGGAAACCACCGCCCCAACTTGTACCGAAATGGGCTACACTACCTACACCTGCATTAACTGTAACCAAAGCTATAAAAGCGATTATCTGAATGCCTTGGGGCATAATTATTCCGAGCAGACAACGGCTCCCAGCTGCACCGGGCAGGGATATACCACCTACACCTGCCGCAAATGCGGGGACAGTTATGTGGGCAATTATCGGGAGATAACCGACCACGTTTGGGACAGCGGTACGGAAAAGGTGAACGCCACCTGCAATGGGGCCGGGATTACCGAATACCACTGCAAAAAATGTGATGCGGTACGTCTGGAAACTGCCAACGCCGTCGGGCATACGCCAGGAGCGGCGGCGGATTGCACTAATCCCCAGCTCTGCACCAAGTGCGGCGCTGTTTTGCAAAACGCCAAAGGGCATCGTCTGGAACAGAAAGTAACCGCTCCCACCTGCACCAACATTGGCTATACCACCGTAATCTGCAAGGATTGCGGTCTTGCCTACAAAACCGATTACACCGACCATTTGGGGCATAGTTATGATAAAAAAATAACAACTCCCACCTGTCTGGCGGAGGGCTATACAACATATAACTGCGCCAGATGTGGAGATAGCTACACTTCGGATTATACCGAGCCTGTCGGTCATATTTGGGATAACGGTAAGCTGGTAGTTAGCGCCACCTGCGGCGGAGCTGGTATCACCGAATACCGCTGCCAAAACTGTGAAGCAACCAGATTGGAAAATGAAGCGGCGGCAGGCCATACGCCCGGCAAATCTGCAACCTGCACCGAGGCGCAAATCTGCACCGACTGCGGAGCAATCCTCCAGCAGGCTTTGGGACATAGCTTCAAGGAGGAAGTAACCGCTGCCAACTGTCTGGATATGGGCTACACTACCGTAACCTGCCAGAACGAGGGCTGCGGCTATATCTACAAGACGGATTACACCAAGCCGCTGGGGCATAACTATCTGCCGGAGGTTACGCCTGCCAGCTGCACCGAGGGCGGCTATACTACCTACACTTGTGAACGCTGTGGGGACAGCTATGTTGCGGACTATACCGAAGCCGCCGGCCATAAGTGGGACAATGGTAAAACAGTTACCCAGTCCGTCTGCAACGGTGATGGTATGACGGAATATCGCTGCGAAAACTGCAATGAAGTGCGTCTGGAGGCACAGTCGGCTTTGGGGCATACGCCGGGTGAAAAAGCGAATTGCAGCGAGCCGCAGGTCTGCACCAAATGCGGAGCAATCCTCAATAAAGCAACCGGCCATAAATTCCAAGAGGAAATGACCTCTGCCACTTGTCTGAATATGGGCTACACCACTTTCACCTGTGCGAATTGTGCGTTCAGTTACAAAACGGAATATACCAAACCGCTGGGGCATAATTACCAGCCGGAGGTAACCGCTCCGACTTGTCTGGAAAGGGGCTTTACTACCTACACTTGCCAGAATGAGGGCTGTGAAGACAGTTATGTTGCAGATTATGTTGAGCCTGCCGGCCATAAGTGGGACGGCGGTAAAACGGTAACGGAGTCTGTTTGCAACGGCGAGGGAATGACGGAATACCGTTGCGAAAGCTGTGGTCTGCACCGGCTGGAGGCTAAATCTGCTCTGGGGCATACGCCTGGAGCGGCGGCTAGTTGCACCGAGCCGCAGGTCTGCACCAGATGTAACGCTATACTTAAAGCGGCCACCGGCCACGATTATGTGAGCAAAGTAACCGCTCCAACCTGCGAGCAGATGGGCTACACCACGCACACCTGCAAATACTGCGGAGATAGCTACAAGAGCGATTATTTGGATGCTGCTGGTCATACCTACGGCGAATGGGTTGTGGACAGGCAGCCGACACTGACCACTGAGGGAAGCAAACACAAAAGCTGCACCAAGTGCGGCAAGGTGCTGGAAACTGCGCCTATTGCGCGAGTGTACAACCAATCTGTAACCGATGGTAAAGGCGAAGCCACTGTTGGCACTTATCTGGTAACGGTACCAGAGACCGAGAATAAAAATCCTGCGACCGCAGGGAGTCCAGCGAACCCCGTAGGGGTGAGTCGGATTGTTGGCGCTGTTGTGAACCTTAATACTGACAATTCTATTTCGGTAAATCTGCCAAGCAGCAGATTGCTGGACTATGCGGCGCAGACTACTGTTAAGGTGCAAAGAATTGAAACAACAAAATCTGCTGCGGATAAGCAGAACCTGACCGCCGTATCTGGAATTAGCATTTCTGTAACCGATGTGAATAAAAATTATTCCGCCGGCAAAACCGACGCTAACGGCCAGCTTGTTGTGCCCACCACTTCCGGCAATACCAATACCGACGGCGTGGTAACCATTGGCAGGACTGACGACGGCGTTAAGCAAACGCTGACGGTCAAGGTATTCAAGGACGGCACCAAGCGCCCGGTTAAAGACGCTGCGGTGGATACCGGCAAAGGCGGCAATGTCAATGTGCAGCTGCCCAAAGGCGTGGATATGGACGAGGAGAACCGTATCGGCGTTTTGGTGAGCGACCATAAGCAGCAGCCGCAGGAGAAAGTCAATGTGTATGTCAAGGGGGATTTGAAGCAAAAGGCCGAGGGTGAAACGGATAAGGACGGCGAGATTATTCTGCCGGAAACTCCGGCAACAGCCGAGCGGCACAGCGCCTACATTGTGGGCTATACCGACGGTACTTTCCGCCCGGAGGCGCAGATGACCAGAGCCGAAGCGGCGGCTATCTTTGCCCGTCTGCTGGCCGAGGCCAAGAATGAGCATATTTCTCCGGCCAAATATACCAGCTTTGCGGATACTACCATAAACGCCTGGTATGCAGATTATGTTAATTATCTGACCGGCTACGGCGTTATTGTGGGTGAGCGTTCCACTTTCCGGCCTAACGAAGATATTACCAGAGCGGAACTGACGGCTATGGCGGTGCGTTTCTTTGAAGTTACGGGCAAGAAAATAGATGATACCGATACCAATAAGAAAACTAATAACACTCGCTTTAACGATATTTCCAACAACTATTGGGCGGCGGAATATATTGAGAACGCTGCGCTTTATGGCTGGGTGCAGGGCTATGGCAACGGCAGCTTTAGAGCTGAAAGCAAAATTACCAGAGCCGAAGCGGTAACCCTTATCAATAATCTGCTGGGTCGTTCTGCGGACGGTGAGTATATCTCTCGCAATGGCCGTAGGCTTAATACATTCAGCGACGTTTATACAAAGCATTGGGCATACGCCGCTATTCTGGAGGCTGCTAACAGCCACAATGCGGTAGTGGATAAGGAAAAAGCAGTTGAGAGTTGGAATAGATAATTTACAGAAAGGATTATATTAAAACGAAATAGCAGAATGGCCGCCTTGCGATATGTTTTGTAATCGCAGGGCGGTCATTGCTATATCTAAATAAGGTAAAAAGAGCGTTCAAAAGTATATCAAAGGAGCGCTAAAATGTTTTAAGGAGGAATTTAGTTGAAAGAAAAAATGAAATTAGTTATTGCCGAGAAACCCAGCGTAGCAATGAATTTGGCTAAAGTATTGGGCGCAAATAGCAGAAAAGACGGCTATCTGGAGGGCGCTGGCTGGCTGGTTAGCTGGTGCGTCGGCCATCTGGCCGGTCTGGCAGCGCCGGAGATTTACAATAAGGATTATGCCAAATGGCGCAGGGAGGATTTGCCCATTCTGCCCGGCAGCGGCTGGCGAATGACGGTTGCGGAAAGCACCAGAGGTCAGTTTGAAATCCTCAAAAAGCTGCTGCGCAGAAGTGATGTGGAATATGTCGTAAACGCCTGCGACGCCGGACGTGAGGGCGAGCTTATTTTCAGGAGCGTTTATCACCTGGCCGGATGCAGCAAACCCATAAAGCGGCTTTGGAGCAGCAGTATGGAAGAGACCGCTATCCGGGAGGGCTTTGCCAACCTCAAGCCGGGCGAGGATTTTGCAGGGCTTTACCGGGCGGCTTTGTGCCGGGCAAAGGCGGATTGGCTGGTGGGCATTAACGCCACTCGCCTGTTTTCTCTGCTCTATGGTCGGACTTTGCATATTGGCCGGGTTATGTCCCCAACGCTGGCAATGGCGGTGGAGCGGGAAGCGGAAATATCCGCCTTTCAGCCGGAAACCTTTTACAGCGTGGAGATAGAGTGCAGCAATTTGAAGCTGACCAGCGAAAGAATGGCAGAAAAAAAAACGGCGGTAGATTTGGCGGCAGCCTGTGCAAATAATTCTGTTACAATCCAGCAAGTGGAGCGATTGGAGAAATCGGAAAAACCGCCCCAGCTCTATGATTTGACCGCTTTGCAGAGGGAGGCCAACCGCAGGCTTGGCTATACCGCCCAGCAAACGCTGGATTATCTGCAATCGCTATATGAGAAAAAATTGGTAACCTATCCCCGGACGGACAGTCGCTATTTAACCGAAGATATGCAAAGCATTGTGCCGGATTTGATACAAACAGCATCATCAGTCTGCGGACTTATCGCTCCGGCGGAAATTCTGGCAGCGCAGGTCTGCAATAACGCTAAAGTGAGCGACCATCACGCCATTATACCAACTAAAACCTTAACCGCAAATAAAGCCAAAGAATTGCCCAAGGGTGAAAGCGCCGTTCTTGGATTGGTCTGTTTAGGATTGCTCCGGGCAGTTGCTGCTCCCTGCCGCTATGTGCAGAATAAAATTGCTGCCGAATGTGCAGGAACCGCTTTTTCTGCAAGCTGCAAGGAGGTTACAGATTACGGCTGGCAGCAATATTGCCCTAAAGATAAGGCCGGAGATAAATTTGGCGATGAGTTGAGAGAGGGACAGCAATTAAGCGTTACAACGGCAAACATCAAGCAGGGCAAAACCGAGCCTAAAGCCCACTTCACCGAGGATACCATCTTAGCGGCAATGGAAAAAGCCGGAGGTAGAGATATGCCTGGTGAGATAGAGCGCAAAGGCATTGGTACGCCAGCCACCAGAGCCGGCATTTTGGAAAAATTGGTAAATGTGGGGCTGTTAGAGCGCAAAAAGAGTAAAAAGGCGGCTAGCTTGCTGCCCACCAAACTTGGTCAGGCTTTAATTACCGTTCTGCCGGAGGAATTGCAATCTCCCCTGCTAACTGCTGAATGGGAGCAAAGATTACAGGAAGTGGAAAACGGCAGCTTATCCGAGGAAGAATTTATGCAGGGCATTGAAGATTTGGTGAGCGGTCTGGTTAAGGATTGCCGGGCGGTTCCCGGCGCTGAAGCTTTGTTTCCACCTATACAGCGGAGGGCAAAGAATGGCTGAAATATTGACAGCAAACCAGCTCAAGCAGGCCAAACGCTTAATCAGGGCGCTTTGCGCCAACTATGACAGCGGACGCTGCCTGATATTAGATGGCGCTTGCCCACAATATATTTCCTATACCCTGCTTTGCAATTATTTTCGGGAGGCGGTTCTGCCGGAGGATAAGAACCTGACAATGGCTATCTATGGAGAGCCTGTGGTGCGGCGCTGCGTGGTTTGCGGCGCTCCATTGCAGGGTAAATCCAATCGGGCAAAATATTGTCTAAAATGTGCAATATTTATGCGGCGCAAAAGGCAGGCCGGCTATGAGCAAATACGGCGAGAAAATCAAGCGCCAAAATGAGCTTTTAGAAGTATTCAAAGCCTTATTCTATAAGTATCTGCAAGG
Organism: Bacillota bacterium; assembly: GCA_021769035.1. GTDB lineage: Bacteria > Bacillota > Dehalobacteriia > UBA4068 > UBA4997 > Avidehalobacter. Next base: position 11,316 of record JAETTP010000034.1, read on the forward strand.
TCAATTTTCAGCCTGTGCGTACAGTTTATCCTAAAAGCAGAAAACTGGCCTTAAAAAGCTCATTTATTAAGCGTGATGACAAGTTTGATTTATGGAGGTGAAAGATTTATGCTAAATAAGGTACAAAGCTATGCAATGCTGTCCGGGCAGACGGCCCGGCAGATTACAGCCAGCCGGGAACAATGGACAAACTTTCTGCGCTTATCCGGCAGGCTGTATAAATATCCTTTTGCGGAGCAGCTTTTAATCTATGCCCAAAGGCCGGAAGCCGAAGCCTGCGCTGAATACGATTTTTGGAATAATCGAATGCAGCGTTATGTGCGGCGAGGCTCCAAGGGTATTGCCTTAATTGACGAAAGCTCCAGTCAGCCCCGGCTTAAATATGTGTTTGATGTATCAGACACCGGCGGCAAGCGCAAACCCTATCTTTGGCGGTATAACGAGGCCAGACATCAGGATACGGTTACTGCGGCGTTGGAGCGAGAATACGGCGTGTCTACTGCAAACGGTCTGGCCGAGCAGTTGCGGAGCATAGCCGCTGGAATGGCCGAGGCATATTGGCGGCAAAATCAGTCGGATATTTTAGACGAAATGTTTGGCAGCGCCCTGTCCCGGCTACCCAAGGAGGATATTGCGGCCAGCTATCTGGAGGCGGCGGAAGTGAGCATTGCCTATACCCTGCTTTCCCGCTGCGGTTTGGAGCCGGACAGCTATTTTGCACACGAGGAATTTTTGAGTATCTTTGACTTCAACACTCCTGCAACAGTTTCTACATTGGGTTCAGCCGTCAGCGATTGCAGCGAGCAGGTTTTGCGGCAGATTGAAGTTGTAGTGAAAAATTATGAAAGAGAACATATCTCAGAAAGGATTGAGGAAAATGGCGAAATTGAATTACCAACAGGTGGGCGATTATCTGTTGCCGGAATTGAGTATGAGCGAGCAGGAAATGAAACCGCTGGGCAAATACGCCCTGCTGCGGAAGGATTATCTGAGGGAGCACAGGCCGGTATTGTGGACGGCTCTCTCGGTGAACGGCAGTCTGCACAGCCATCTGCTGGAGATCGAGGAAACAGCCAACCGTTGGCTGGAGCAGATAATGCGAGATTTGACGGAGGCAGTCGGGATAACCGAAAACCTCAAAGCCGAAAATTCCCTGCAATGGGTGGGGTTGATGAACAGCCTGCACCAACAGGCGGAGGAGATAATTCTCCGGGAGCTTATATTAGTGTAGGTTCGGCGGAAGTTGTGCCGCAAACGGTACAATTAAGTTTATTTGACCTGCCCGCTATTCCCAGCGAACAACAGCAGAGAGCGGCTATTGCAGAGGCCGCTCCTGTTCTTTTTAAGCAAAATTTTAGTCAGGAGGAAATAGACGATGTTTTGCGCTTTGGCTGCAATGAAAAGAATGCCCGAATGGAGATTGCCGCCGAGTTTAGCAAGCAAAAACCGCTTGCCGACAAGGCGGCTTATCTGCAAGGGCTGTTTGAGGGCGGCAGCGGTTTTTTGAGCGATGCGGGCAATATATCCGTCTGGTTTGCCGACGAGGGTATACGGCTTATGCGCAGCGGCAGCGCCAGATATGACAGCAGTGCGCAGATTATCCCCTGGGAACAGGCGGCGGAGCGAATAGACGAGCTGCTGGCCGAGGGGGAATTTGCCAGCGAGTTGGAAGTTGCCGAGGCTTTGGGTTATGAAAGGGAAAAGATTGCTGAATATTTGTGGGATATTGCCAGAGAGGTAAGCGACGAGGGAGAAAAGCAAGGTATTTTTTCTTTTATTCGAGCAGAAGTTTATGCTGCCTCTAATGGCAGTTTCCCTGAGCAGGTGGAGAAATTAGCCCAAATGCTGGCAGATAAGGAGCAGTTGTCCCAAATTATTAATGAATATCTGGCGTTTGAGGAGGCTTATGCCCAAAACAAAGAGATTGTGCACTACTTGCCTTATACGGCTAAAGGTCTGGCGGCAAGACTGGCGGATTTGCAACTGCCCCGGCTGGAGTATGGCGGTAAAATGCAAGAATTGCCGGAGGCTGCGCAGTTTATTACGGAAGATGAGATTGCGGCGGCTTTAAGCTATGGCAGTAATTTTGCCGATAGTAAACGTCGGATATATAGCTTCTTTAAGGAACGCCACACTGTTAAGGAAAAAACAGATTTTCTGAAAAAGGAGTACGGCATCGGCGGACACAGCAGCGCTTTGCCGGGCAGCTTTTTGTCTGACGAATGGCACGATGGCAAAGGCATAAAATACAGCAAACCAAATTGCCCCGACGTTACGCTGAATTGGAACAATGTGGTTAAGCGTTTGGATAAGCTAATCGCCGATGGACGATATGTAACCGCCGATGAATTGGCTCAATGGACGGAACAGGCAGAACTAACACAAACTGCGCCGGAGGCTGGACAAACGCCGGAAATTGAAATCATTGAGACGGAAATTATTGTGCCAGAGGTTGAGCAAAGTATAGAGTCGCTGGAAGCAGTAAAGCCGCAGTATAAGGTTGGCGATACGGTCTATCTGGAGGATACGGCTTTCGTTATAGAGAAAATTGACCAGTGGGACGTTAGCCTGTTAGATCCAACGCTTATTTATCATATTTTCCGCTCCGAAAACAAAGAAAACTTTGAGCGTCTGCTTAGTCAGGACGAGCGGAATAATTATCTGTTTAATATAGAAGAAGCTGTTTCGCAGAATAAAGATATTGAGGTTGTAGAGCCGGAAGTCGAGGTTTTACCACCACAAAATTATGCTATCTGGAACAGTGATTTAGGTTCCGGCGGAGCCAAGGCTAAATATGCAATGAATGTGGCGGCAATTAAAACGCTGAAACAGATTGAAACAGAAAAGCGGCAGGCCACGCCGGAGGAACAGGAAATATTGAGCCAATATGTGGGCTGGGGCGCATTGCCGGAGGTTTTCGACAGCACAAGAGAAAACTGGCAATCTGAATATGCCGAACTGAAAAGCCTGCTGACGGACGCTGAATACATCGCCGCCAGAGGCAGCGTTCTGAACGCTCATTACACCAGCCCAACGGTTATTAACGCCATTTACAGCGGTTTGAATAAGCTGGGATTTGAAAACGGCAAAATATTAGAGCCTGCCTGTGGGGTAGGTAATTTTTTTGGCCTGCTGCCGGAAAAAATGCGGCAAAGCAAGCTTTATGGCGTGGAGCTAGATAGCTTAACCGGAAGAATTGCCAGACAGCTTTACCCAACGGCCAATATCCAGATTAAAGGATTTGAGCAAACCAATTTTAATGACAATTCTTTTGATGTTGCCATCGGCAACGTACCTTTCGGCAATTACCAGGTCAACGATACTACCTACAACAAGCTGGGCTTTTCAATCCATAATTATTTCTTTGCCAAGGCGCTTGACAAAATCCACCCCGGCGGCGTGCTGGCCTTTATTACCAGCCGCTATACTATGGACGCTAAAGACAGCAAGGTGCGGCGTTATTTGGCAGAGCGGGCGGATTTGCTGGGGGCAATTCGGCTCCCTAATAACGCTTTCAAGAAAAACGCCGGTACGGAGGTTGTATCGGATATTATCTTCCTGCAAAAGCGAAATGAATTAAGAGATTTGAGCGAAGATGCGCCTGAATGGGTGGAGGTTGGCGAGAATGAGCAAGGGTTTAAGTTCAATCAATATTTCATCAACCACCCGGAGCAGGTTTTGGGGGAAACCGCAGCCGACAGCACTCAATATGCCAAAAAAGATTATACGGTCAACCCACTGCCCGGCGTTTTTTTAGCTGAACAATTACCTAAAGCTTTGGCGAATATCCAAGGCCAATACATTCCTGCAACACAGGATACTGAGGTTGAACAAGCTGCCGAAACCGCTGATGTGGATTTGTCAGAAATGCAGCACAAAAACTACTCTTTTGTTGTTGCCAATGATGAAGTTTACTACTGCCTTAACGATAAGTTAGTAAAGCAGGATTTGGGAAATGCGGCTAAAGAGAGGATTAAATCATTAGTCGAGTTAAGAGATTGTACCCAGCAGCTTATCTCAATGCAGATGGACGAGGATATGCCGGATACGCCTATTCAAAACCAACAGGCAGAATTAAATCGTTTGTATGACGATTTTTCCCAAAAGTTTGGCCTTATTAACGACCGGGCTAACCGGCTGGCGTTCTCCGAGGATAGCTCCTACTATTTGTTGTGCGCTTTGGAAATTCTGGACGATGATAATAATTTGAAACGCAAGGCAGATATGTTTACTAAACGCACTATCCAACCGTATAAAGCGCCGGAGCGAGTGGATACTGCGGCGGAGGCGCTGGCCGTTTCTATAGCCGAAAAAGCCAGAGTAGATTTAGCGTATATGGAACAGCTGACGGGAAAATCTGAGAATGAGATTACCTCAGATTTGCAGGGAGTAATCTTTCAAAATCCAACAAATAATATATGGCAGACTGCTGACGAATATCTATCCGGCAATGTGCGACAGAAATTAAAAATTGCCGAGTTTGCCACTAAAGATAATCCGGCATTTGCAGTCAATGTGGAGGCTTTGCGGCAGGTGCAGCCCAAAGATTTGGAAGCGCAGGAAATTGAAGTTCGCTTAGGCGCCACCTGGATAGATAAGAAGTATTTCCAGCAGTTTATGTGGGAAGTGCTGGAAACGCCGCCGTTTCTTCAGCGACAGATAACCATAGACTATTCTTCCTATACAGCGGAGTGGCATATTAACGCTAAAAATGCCGTATCCGGCAGCGATGTAACGGCGTACAGCGCCTACGGCACCGAGAGGGCCAACGCCTACAAGATACTGGAGGAGAGCTTAAATCTGCGGGATGTGCGCATTTATGATACGGTTGAGGACGCCGCTGGCAGCAAAAAGCGAGTATTCAATGCCAAAGAAACCACATTGGCCACTCAAAAGCAGCAGGCTTTAAGGGAGGCTTTCAAGGACTGGATTTGGCGGGAGCCGGAGCGTCGGGATAAGTTAGTTAAGCAGTACAACGAGGAAATGAATTGTTTTCGGCCAAGGGAGTATGACGGCAGCCATATTAAATTTGTAGGAATGAACCCGGAAATAACCTTGCGTGAACACCAGATAAACGCTATTGCCAGAGTAATTTACGGCGGCAACACCCTGCTGGCTCACGAGGTGGGAGCCGGCAAAACATTTGAGATGATTGCCGCCGCTATGGAGAGCAAAAGGCTGGGGCTGTGCCATAAATCGTTATTTGTGGTACCGAACCACTTGGTGCAGCAATGGTCGGCGGAGATTTTGCGGCTTTACCCGGCGGCAAAAGTGCTGGTTACAACCAAGAGAGATTTTGGCAAAAGCAACCGTAAAAAATTCTGCTCCCGGATTGCTACCGGCGATTACGATTGTATTATCATCGGCCAAAGTCAGTTTGAAAAAATCCCAATTAGTCCGGAGCGGCAGGAGCAGCTTTTAGAGAAGCAAATAAATGAAATTACCGAAGGCATTATTGATTTGCAGATAAGCAACGGAGAACATTTCAATATTAAACAGCTGGAAATTACTAAAAAGCGCTTGCAGGATAAGCTGGAGAAAATGCAGGCGCAGGCGGCAGTGCATAAAGATGATGCTATCTATTTTGAACAGCTTGGCGTTGACCGAATGTTTGTGGACGAAAGCGACAACTACAAGAACCTATTTCTCTATACCAAAATGCGTAACGTAGCTGGTTTAAGCACTACCGACGCTCAAAAATCCTCGGATATGTTTGCCAAATGCCGCTATCTGGACGAACTGACCGGCGGCAAGGGAGTTATCTTTGCCACCGGCACGCCTATTTCTAACTCAATGACGGAGATGTACACTATTCAGCGGTATTTGCAGTACGATAGATTGCAGGAAATGGGTATGGGACATTTTGACTGCTGGGCTTCAAGGTTTGGCGAAACCACTACCACGCTGGAGTTAGCCCCGGAGGGTACGGGGTATAGGACAAGGACGAGATTTGCCAAATTCTTCAATTTGCCGGAGCTGATGGCAATTTTTAAAGAGGTGGCTGACATTAAAACGGCAGACCAGCTTAATCTGCCTACCCCGGAGGTGGAGTACCACACGCTGGCTGCTAAACCAACGGAACACCAGCAAATTATGGTGAAAGAATTATCCAAAAGAGCCGAGGCAATCCATAAGGGAGCTGTGGAGCCGGAGATTGACAATATGCTTAAAGTTACCAACGACGGCAGAAAGCTGGGCTTAGACCAGCGGCTGATTAATCCCAATCTTCCGGATGAAGAAAACACCAAGGTCAATATGTGCGTGGCAAACGTGTTGAAATACTGGCGTGAAGGCGAAACAGATAAGCTGACGCAGCTGGTTTTCTGCGATATATCTACGCCACCAGTAAATCACAGTAAAGAGGCAGCTAATTTGGAAAGATTTAGCAATGTATATGCAGACATTAAACAAAAGCTAATTGCCGGTGGTATGCAGCCGGAGCAGGTGGCTTTTATCCACGAGGCCAAAACGAACTTGCAGAAAAAAGAATTATTTGCCAAAGTGCGCTCCGGTCAAGTCAGAGTTTTAATCGGCAGCACCGCAAAAATGGGAGCCGGGACAAATGTACAGGACAGGCTGATTGCCAGCCACGATTTGGATTGCCCCTGGCGGCCAAGGGATTTAATCCAGCGTGAGGGGCGTATTCGCCGGCAGGGCAATATGAATAAGCAGGTGCACGTTTGTCGCTATGTAACCGAGGCCACATTTGACGCATATCTGTGGCAGACTATTGAGAATAAGCAGAAATTTATCTCGCAAATTATGACTTCCAAATCGCCGGTGCGCAGCTGTGAAGACGTGGACGAAGCCGCCCTTTCCTATGCCGAAATTAAGGCTTTGTGCGCCGGAGATCCTCGCATTAAGGAGCGAATGGAGTTAGATGTAGAGGTCAACAAACTGAAAATTATGAAAGCCAGCCACCAGAGCCAGCAATACCGGCTGCAAGACCGCCTGATTAAATATTTCCCGGAGCAGATTGCCGCTAAAGAAGCGGTTTTGGCTGCTTTACAAAAAGACAAAGCAACGGCGGAAAATAACCGGCAGCCCAAAGAGGGCTTTATTGGTATGGAAATTGACGGTGTAACCTACCACGAAAAAGACAAAGCCGGGGTTGTGTTGCTGGAAAAGTGTAAAAGCTATGTCAGTCTGGAGCCAACCAAAATTGGTAGTTACCGGGGCTTTAGTATGTATCTGTCCAGAGAGGGTTTTAAGCAGGATTTAACCTTAACCCTTAAAGGAGCAGCGGAACATAAGGCGGAACTTGGCACAGATATTCGTGGTAACATTATCCGCATAGATAACGCTTTAGCTCAAATAGATAAGCACATTGATGATATTGGGAATACTTTGAGCAATCTTCATCAGCAGGTAGAAGCGGCCAAAGTTGAGGTTAATAAGCCATTTGAATTTGAGGAAGAATTGAGCCAAAAAAACGCTCGCCTGATTGAATTAGATATGGAGCTTAATATGGATATGCAGCAGGAGGAGCCGGAACAGGCGGAGGAAATTAAAGAACCAGTGGCGGACATTAAGCAGCCAGAGCAAGCTCCGGCTTTGGTACAAAGAGCCAGAGAGTCGATATTGGAAAGACTGCGCCAGCCCCTGCCGCCCCGGTCGGAGATTGCTGCCAGAACTGTTAAACCTAAAAGCTATGCTATGGAGTTATAAGGAGGGTTTTGTATGGGAGAAAAAAATACTAAAGATTTTGCAAATATGAGTAAAGAGGAATTGAACAAGGCTTTGTATGAAAAGCTGTCGGTGGAACAGGATAATTATCGGAATTGGCTGGAAAGCCAGACGGCGGCGGAGGCTTTGCAGCACGCCTATGAGTATATTATCCGGGAGGATATTCTGATAGCCTTATCCGATAATGATTTATCCCAAACGCAGGTTAAGGCGCTGCTGCAAAATTCCTGCACCTTAGATGATATTTACAAAGATTGGCTGAACATAGAAACCGGTTATATGGATGATATTCGGAACGCCATTGAGGAGCGAGCCGACATTTTTATTAAGCAGGAGCAGGAAAAACTTGTGCAGTTTGCCGGCGTTCCGATATACACGCAGGATTTTGCCTATGCTCAGGCGCATAATGAAGTGGAGCTGATGCAGAACAGCTATAAGGCGGACATAGCCTGCCGCAATGCTATTGAGTTAGCAATAAAGGAAAATTACTCCGGCAATTTTCTCAATACGGCAAAGATAATTAGGGAGGTTGCACCGGTATTTGATATAGATAGGGTTCTGTTTGTGCTGGCCAATACAGTGCGGCACAAGGATTGGGACGGCAGAATTTCCGGGGACAACAAGGAGTGGGCGAAAACGGTTCCGGCTGTTGCCAGCGAGCGACACAGTATAGATATTATTGCCGACGGCGTTCACCCGGTTCTGCTGGACGCTCTGGTGAATACGGCCAGAAAGCTGGAGCCGGGCTATACTCTGGATAATTCAGCTACTAAGGAAAAAGAAAGACCAAGTATTTTAGCAAAGTTGCAGCAGCTCAAGCAGCCCAAAGAGCACCAACAGCCCTCAAAAACTTTGTCTGCCCAAAAGCGCAAGGAGCCGGAGCTGTAATTTATGACCGAGAAAAGGGAGCGGGATGTTCAGCTTAAATTCCGGGTAACGCCGGAGGAGCGGCAGCTTATTGAGCAGAAAATGGCTTTGCTGGGAACCGCTAATATGGCGGCTTATTTGCGGAAGATGGCTATTGACGGTTACATTGTTAATTTAGATTTGCCGGAGTTGAGGGAGTTAATTTCCCTGCTCCGGCGCTCCAGCAATAATCTAAATCAGCTGACGAAAAGGGTTCACAAAACCGGGCGCTTTTACGATGCTGATTTAGAAGATTTAAGGCAAAGCTTTGATTTCCTTTGGGATATGGCGGATAAGTTATTAAAGGGGCTGGCAAAAATAAAGTGAAAAACATAGAGGAAATAAGCAATGCTTTGTGGTAAAATAAATATAGGTTGGAGGTTTGAGAAATGATTTATACAATATCTGAAATAAAAAAATGTATAGAGCCAATAGCTGAAAAATATAAGCTTAATGCGGTTTATCTTTTTGGTTCTTATGCTAGAGGCGAAGCGTCAGATGATAGCAATATAGATATTTTAATTGACCGGGAAGGTTCAACAATTAAAGACGGCTTTGATATGGGCAGCTTATATGAGGATTTGAGCAGTTATCTGGGTAAGGAGATTGGCCTTATAACTTTACAAACCCTGGAGCAGAAAAATACTCAGGATAGAAGTCTGCTTTTTATACAAAAAGTTCGCTCGGAAATGATTAAAATATGGGGTGAAGATAATGACTGATTATGCAAAGGCTGTTTCTTTATGGCAGCAAAAGAGTATTTCCAGTGGTCCTGAACTTTCGGCTGCTTTAATCGGTCATAGCATTGCCTTTGCTTACAACTCCGGCAAGATTGAAAATGATAATATAACCTACAATGATACCAGAGAAATTTTTGAGCGAGATGGTGTAACCTCATACACAGGTGATTTGCGGACTTTATTTGAAATACGCAACGCCAAAGAAGCCAGCGAATTTTTCATAAATGCTTTTGACGAAAAGAAGCTCTTTGACGAGGCTTTCATTAAGGATTTGCATAAAAGGCTCACGCAAAATACCTATGATACAAGGCGTTACCAGTTGGGGGAACGTCCGGGAGAATATAAGCGGCACGATTATGTAACCGGCAAATCTGAGGTTGGGGCTTTGCCGGAAGATGTGCCGGAGGAAATGGCGGAATTGTTGGTTGAATTGCAGGAGGTTAAGCCGGAAAACGCTTTGACGGCAGCGGCCTTTTTTCACGCCAAGTTTGAGAATATTCACCCTTTTGCCGATGGTAATGGCCGCACTGGGCGCTTGGCAATGAACTATTTTCTGGTTCTGCACAATCACCCGCCGATTATTATCCACGAGGAGGATAGAAAGAAGTATTATGCGGCTTTGGAGGCTTGGGACGAAGAATTGCAGTTGGAGCCGTTAAAGAGTTTTTTGCGAGAACAGACCGCTAAAACCTGGGCTAAGCAAATTCAAAGATATAAAATATAGAGTAATTATAAAGTGGTTTTCTTTTTAGAGGGGGCCACTTTTAATTTTTATGGTGGGGTGATAAGCATACGGCAACGACAAGATTTATTCCATTGCATACAGGCAAAGGCCGCAAAGCAGGCAAAGCCATAGCAGCTATTATTGATTATGTGGAGAACCCAGAAAAGACAGATAACGGCAATTTAATCAGCAGCTATGAGTGCGACAGCCGAATTGCCGATGCGGAGTTTGCTCTGGCTCAAAGGATTTACCAAACCAAAAGCGGCAGGGAACAAAAGGAAAACGACATTATAGCCTACCAAATCAGGCAGTCTTTTAAGCCGGGCGAGATAACTCCTGAGGAGGCTAACCGGCTGGGCTATGAACTGGGTAAGCGCTTTACCAAAAGCCAACACGCCTTTATTGTGTGCACACATATTGACCGCCGCCATATTCATAACCATATAATCTTTTGTTCTGCCAGTTTGGATTGCACTAAAAAATTCAATAATTTTTGGGATAGCAGTAAAGCGCTGCGCAGATTAAGCGATACCGTTTGTATCGAAAATGGCTATTCGGTTATTAAGGAGCCGAAACGTCGTCGAGGTTTAAGCTATAACCGCTGGCAGGAGCAGCAGGGAATTGAAAATAAGCCAACGCATAGAGATGTGCTGCGGCAGGCCATAGATAAAGCGTTATCTCAAAAGCCAACGGATTTTGAAACACTGCTTAAACTGCTGCAAGTTGATAATATTGAGGTTAATAAGCGTGGCAAAAGCTGGCGCTTAAAGGCGGCAGGCTGGAAACAGTTTGTCAGGCTGGATAGTTTAGGCGAGGCCTATTCTGAAGCGGAATTATTGGCGGCTTTGACTACTGGCCGAGCGCCTGAACCAAAAGAAAAAATAAATATACTGGTAGACATTCAGCGGAAAATGGCCGAGGGTAAAGGCGGCGGTTATTCCCGTTGGGCAAGTGTGTTTAACCTGAAACAGATGGCGAAAACCTATAACTATCTAAATGAAAATAACCTGTTTAGTTATGAGGAATTAGCCGACAAAACTGCGGCGGCCAGCGAGCATTTCAATGAGTTAGCCAGCCGGATCAAGACAGCGGAAAAGCGAATGGCGGAGATTGCCGTTCTGAAAACGCATATTATCAATTACGCAAAAACTAGGGAGATTTATGTGGCGTATCGCAAGGCTGGCTATTCCAAAAAGTTTGCTGCCGAACACGAAAGCGCCTTGCTGCTGCATAAGGCGGCCAAGCAGTTTTTTGACGAGGCTGGATTGAAAAAGCTGCCAAGCGTTAAAAGCTTGCAGGCCGAATATTCCCGGCTGTTGACTGACAAAAAATTAGCTTATGGAGAATACCGGCAGGCCAGAGAGGAAATGAAAGAGCTTTTAACGGTTAAGGCCAATGTAGATAGTTTGCTGGAGGTAGACGCAAACAAAGAAAAAACAACTCAGCGAG
>JAETTP010000098.1 GCA_021769035.1 Bacillota bacterium
GGCAACGAGGGGGCTTTGGCGGTGACGGTTGACGCTGAGGCCTGGGTGACGATTAAGACGTTGCAGGAGGCCTTGGAGGGTTATGTTAAGGTTAATGCGGAGGGCAAAATCCCGGACGCGGTGTTGCCGGCGATGGATTATATCCCAAAGACAGAAAAGAACGCCGCAGACGGGGTGGCCGGGCTGGACGGCAATAAAAAAATTCCGCTGGCTCAGCTGCCGCTGGACGCTGAGCTTTCCAACACCTCAGAAAACCCGGTGCAGAATAAGGTTATAAATGCCGCGCTGGCCGGCAAGGTGCCGACCACGCGCAAGGTGAACAATAAGGCGTTGAGTGCGGATATATCCCTGAGCGCGGCAGATGTGGGAGCCAGGCCGAGCACTTGGACGCCAACGGCGGCGGAAGTTGGGGCGGCGGTGAGCAATCACACGCATACTGCGGCGCAGGTTGGAGCGGCGGCGGCCAACCATACACATACGGCAGCGCAGGTGGGAGCGGCGGCGAGCAATCACACACATACAGCGGCACAGGTGGGGGCAGCGGCGAGCAATCACACACATACAGCGGCGCAAGTGGGAGCGGCGGCGGCTAGTCATACCCACACAACGGCCAATATAACGGACTTGAAAATTTCAAAATGTGTAGGTGGTATGTTTGTATATCCAAAATATGGCGAGGGCAAACTGAATGTTTCTTTAGATATTGGTTTTTTACCCAGAGTGTTATTTATTTCAAATATGGCAGGAAATTATATTGGAAAAGAGAGCAGCTCCAGTTATGAACAACCTGGTATAATAGTATTTAATATAAGCAATAGCAATTCAACGCATACGGTTCCATCGCTAATTTCAGTAGCTGGTGGAGAAGTTATTACCATAACTTTTGGTTCCCAATCAACAAATATATCTAGTGATAAAGCTAGCAATAATAGTAATCAGACTTGGTTTAGGTATTTTGCTATAGGTTAAGGAGAAAAAAAATGATTGTTAATAAACAAAATAAATGTTATTGTATCAGGCCGGATAAGCCTAGCACCAACTGGGCCCTGGAAACTGGCGCATATTATCTGGTGAATGAAGCAACAGCGGCAGGAAAAGCTTTAGCTGAAAAGATTATCCAACAAGCACCATATTTCGATTTTGTGCTTGACGAACATAATCAGCTGGTGGATATAACGCCAACAGAAAGACCGGAGGAAGCTTTAGAGGCGGTGCAGTCTGCCAAACTAACTGAACTCTCCGCTGCTTGCAGTCAGGCCATAATCTCTGGCTGTGATGTGGCATTGTCGACCGCCTCTGGGCATATATCCTTAACAGCGGAGGACCAAATTAATCTAACCGCAGCCTTGAACGCGGTGGAGCAGGGAGCAGCCGGTTATCCCTATCACCTGGACGGTCAGTTGTGTGCTATCTTTCCGGCAGCGGATATTAGGCTGCTGGCTCAAGCCGCGGCGGCTCATAAGCTGTATCATACCACCTATTACAATCATCTGGCTGCCTGGGTGCGCTGCTGCACAGAGCCGGCAGAAGTGCAGGCGATTACTTATGGCGCGGAACTGCCGGCGGATTTGGCAGCTAATATGGCAAATATTCTGGGAGGTGTTGAAACTGAGAATGAAAAACTGTAGCTTGTGGCAGCATTTGCCGCGCTGGCTGATAGGCGGCCTGCTTTACGGCCTACTGGAGATTATCCACCACGGCCATACGCACTGGACAATGATTTTGCTGGCCGCGTTGCT
>JAETTP010000035.1 GCA_021769035.1 Bacillota bacterium
GGAGGCCTACGACTTCAGCGGCAAAACCATTGTGCCTTTCTGCACCTCCGGCAGCAGCGGCATAGGCTCCAGCGCCAGCAATTTGCACGGTCTGGCCGCCGAGGCCACCTGGCTGGAGGGCCGGCGCTTTGCCGGCGGCGCGGCCCAAACGGAAGTGGCAAACTGGGCAACTGGCCTGAACTTGACAACGGCTGACTGATAATATATAATAGTTTGCAGATTAAGAGGCCTTTTGGCGACGAAAGATTATAGGTATGGGCAGCTTTTTCCCATACCTATAATTATATAAAAGCCCGGATTGAACAGGGGGGATAACAATGTGGCTTTTAATGGCTTTTGGGTCGGCCTTTTTTGCCGGCCTAACCACCATATTCGCCAAATGCGGCATTAAAAACACGGATTCCGACTTGGCGACGGCTCTGCGTACCATTGTGGTGCTGGGTTTTTCCTGGTTGATGGTGCTGTTGGTGGGCTCCGCCGCCGGCCTCAGGGAGATCTCCCTGCCCACCCTTGTTTTTTTGCTGCTCTCCGGCCTAGCAACCGGGGCCTCCTGGCTCTGCTATTTTAAGGCGCTGGCTTTGGGGAACGTGAACAAGGTGGCGGCGGTGGACAAGCTGAGCACGGTTTTGACAATCCTTTTGGCGATTGCCCTGTTTCAGGAAACCGCCAAGCTGCCGTTTAAGCTGGCGGCTGTGGCGATGCTGGGCCTGGGCATTTTGTTTATGTTGGAAAGGAAGCCGGCCGGCCCGGCGGCAAGCGGGCAGAGCTGGTTGGTTTACGCGCTGCTTTCTGCTGTGTTTGCGGCCCTCACCACCATTTTAGCCAAAATCGGCCTGGCCGAGGTGGAATCCAATCTGGGCACGGCAATCCGGACGACGGTGGTTTTGCTGCTGGCCTGGTTAATTGTGCTGCAAAAGGGCAAGCAAAGCCAGATTAAGAATATCCGCCCGCGGGAATTGCTTTTTATCGCCCTGTCCGGCGTAGCCACCGGGGCCTCCTGGCTCTGCTATTACTACGCGGTTCAGAACGGCGCTGTCAGCGTGGTGGTGCCGGTGGACAAGCTGAGCATTGTGGTGACTGTCGCCTTTTCATATATCGTGTTTAAGGAAAAACTTTCCCGCCGGGCTTTGGCTGGCCTGGCCCTGCTGGTCTTTGGCACGCTGCTGATGACCCTGTGCGGCTGAAAGGTAATCAAGCACACCGCTATTTTGCACTTTTGCGGCAAGGCCAAGACCTGGAAGCCGCATTATGTTTACCGCTTTTGCCCTCTTTATCTGCACTATATGCAGCTGGCGGAAAGAATGTTGAACGCTTGACGGGCCGCAAGCTCCAACTTAAGGCATACTAAAAAAAAGGCTTAAATTGCTTATTTTAAGGAAATGCAACTTGATTTATAAGATAATACAGCAATAATATTATTGTAATTTGCAAGTAACTGTGTTATAATAATATAAAATACTGTATACAAAACTCACAAGCGTATTATAAAAGCCTTTTAAGGAAAATATAAAAAGGAAAATATAAATAAGCAAATATAAATAACCGGAAAATACAAACCAGGCCTGTTTGTGTAGTTAGCCAATGAAATGGAGGTTGTCAAAATGAAGTATTTGACTGCGGTTGGGATTACAGTTGGCCTTTTGGCAGGCGCTTGGGTTTGGGGCAGCGGTTTGCTGGGCTTAACCGGCTTTGTCGGCTTCCTGGGCTGGGCCACCTATTTTGCTGTCGGTAAGGGTTTGCAGGGCGTGCCGGAGGTGCTGTGCAGCAATCTTTCCGGTGTGTTTTGGGGCGCGTTGACTATTTTCCTCTCCTCGCTTATGCCCGGTCAGCTTGTGTTGATTGGCCTGGTGATTGCAGCGGCCGCTGTGATGTGCTGGCAGGCGAATTTGCCGCTTTTGGGCTTTATTCCCGGCACATTTATCGGCAACGCCGCCTTTTACGCCAACGGCAACGATTGGCTTAAAACGGCCCTCGCTCTGTTGTGCGGTGTTGCCTTGGGTATCATATCCGATTATGCGGCCAAGTTTATTTCGGCCTCTGAGTGAGCCGATTGAGAGAATTGTCCATAAAAAATTTGTCCATAGGAAACGCTTCTTTATAAATAGGAAAGGACGTGATAGGCGATGTCTGATATTTTCAAAGTGGCCGCGGTGCAGATGGATTGCGTTTTGGCAGATGTGCAGGCCAATTTGCGGCTGGCCGAAAAGCTGATACGGCAGGCGGCGGCGCAGGGCGCGCAGCTGGTGGTTGTGCCGGAGCTTTTTGCCACCGGCTACCGCGTTGAGGAGCAGGACGCGGCCTTGGCGGAAACAGTTCCTGGGGCCACAACCGATTGGCTGGCCGGGCTTTGCCGAGAGCTACAAATTCACCTGGTTGGCGCGCTGATTGAAAAGGCCGCGCCAAACGGCCAGGAGCAGCTTTTTGACACTGCGGTTTTGGTGGGCCCGGACGGCCTGGTGGGCCGCTATCGCAAGGCCTGCCTTTGGGGAACGGAAAACCAGCGTTTTGCCAAGGGCGAGGCGCAATATGACGCGGTTTTTGATATTGGCCCTTGCAAGGTGGGCTTGCAGATTTGCTATGAGGTTGGCTTCCCGGAGCCGGCGCGGATTATGGCCCTGCACGGCGCGGATATTGTGGTTTATACGGCCGCTTTTGGTTTGGCGCGGCTTTACGCCTGGGATTTGGCCTCGCGCGCCCGCGCCCTGGAGAATGGTTTTTATGTTATCGCGGCCAATCGCGCCGGCGTGGAAAAGCAGGAAACGGTTTTTGCCGGGGCCAGCCGGATTGTTGGCCCGCAGGGTAATATTTTGGCGGCGGCGGCCGAGGGCGAGGCTAATCAGGTGCTGGTGGCTGCGCTGGATTTGGCGCAGGTGGACGAGCAGCGTCGGGCCATACCCTACTTGCAGGATTTGCGCCGCCGGGAAATTGCCGCCTATTACAGCGTGAATTAGCAGCAAATGCTGTTCAAAAAAATAATATTTCATAACAAAGGAGGACGACAAAATGACAGAGAAGAAGATTTTGGTTGGCTTTGGTGTCGACATTGATGCGGTGGCCGGTTGGCTTGGTTCCTATGGCGGCGAGGATTCGCCGGACGATATTTCGCGCGGCTTGTTTGCCGGCGAGGTTGGTATTCCGCGCTTGCTGAAACTGTTTAAGAAATACAACCTGACAACCACCTGGTTCTCTCCCGGTCACTCGATTGAAACTTTCCCGGAGCAGATGAAAATGATTGTGGCTGACGGCCACGAAATCGGCGCGCACGGCTACTCCCACGAGAATCCGATTGCGATGACCCCTAAGCAGGAGGAGGATATTCTGCTGCGGAGCATTGAGCTGATTACCGAGCTTACCGGCAAAGGCCCCACGGGCTATGTTGCCCCCTGGTGGGAGTTCTCCAATGTTACCAACGAGCTGCTGGTGAAGCACGGCATTAAGTACGACCACAGCTTGATGCACGACGATTTGCACCCCTATTATGTACGCGTGGGCGATAAATGGACCAAAATTGATTATTCCGCCGAGGCAAAGGACTGGATGAAACCGCTGGAACGCGGCTATGAAACCGATTTGGTGGAAATCCCGGCAAACTGGTATCTGGACGACCTGCCGCCGATGATGTTCGTTAAGAAATCCCCCAACAGCTACGGCTTTGCTAATCCGCGCGATATTTACGGTGGCCTTTGGCAGGACGCTTTCGATTATTGCTATCGTGAATATGATTACGCCGTGTTCCCGATGACCATTCACCCGGACGTCAGCGGCCGCCCGCAGTGTATCATGGCGCTGGAGCGTTTGATTGAGCATATCAACAAGCATGAGGGCGTGGAGTGGTGCACGCTGGACCAGATGGCAGACGATTATCTGAAACGCTTCCCCAGAAAGAAGTAAGTAAAAGATTAAATTGGCAGGCGTCCACAGCATGTGGACGCTCGCCTTATCCGAAAGGAGTGTTTGTTATGTGCATTTTATGCGGCGAGTTGGTGATGAATGTGCACTGGACGGACCAGCCCACCCACGACAAGGAGTTTAAGCGGACGGTGGTGGTTGGCGAGCTGCAACGCGATAGAATGCGCGACCGCCTGCGCCGGGCGTTTTACGTCAACCAGATATTGTCTTACTATGGCCTGAGCCTGAAAGACTGGGGCGGCAGCCGTTATATCTTAGCCGATAAAAAAGGCCGGCAGGAAATTGTCAACGATCTGGGCGATATGTGGCCAAAGGCGCAGCAAATGGCCAACGGCCGGCTGGATCCGCTGGACCCCGGCCTGCTGGCTTATCTGCCCACCTGCCAGGCCAAAACCTACCGTAAAGCAGGTGCGCGCTGATGCTGCATGAAAATAAAACTCCTTTAACGATTGTGACCGGCTTTTTGGGCAGTGGCAAAACCACTTTGCTGAGCAATGTGCTGAAAGACAAGTCCTTTGCCGGCACCTCGGTTATCATCAACGAATACGGCCAGGCCGGGCTGGATCATCGTTTAATCAGAAGAATCGAGGAGCGCACCACGCTTTTGTCCGGCGGCTGTGTTTGCTGCAACCGGCGTGAGGATTTGGTGGCGGAGTTGCAGGATATGCTGAACGCCCATCAAAAGGGCGAGCTGCCTTTGGATAGGGTGATTTTGGAAACCACCGGTTTGGCCGACCCCGCGCCGATTTTGTTCTCAATCCTCACTCACCCGCTTTTGGTGCACCATTTTTATATTGATATGGTGATTGCCTGCCTGGACGCGGCCAACGGCGAGCTGCATTTGCAAAACAACCCGGAATCGGTGAAGCAGATTGTGGCGGCCGACCGGGTGATCATTACCAAAACGGATATAAGCAGCCCGGAGGTTGTGGAAACCCTGCGCCAGAAAATCCAGCTGATAAACCCGGCGGCGCAAATCAGCACGGCGGCGCAC
Source organism: Bacillota bacterium (assembly GCA_021769035.1). Lineage (GTDB taxonomy): Bacteria > Bacillota > Dehalobacteriia > UBA4068 > UBA4997 > Avidehalobacter. The sequence continues at coordinate 4,904 of JAETTP010000035.1, forward strand.
GGGCAGGTGGGCATTGATATTTTTGCCGCGCCGATTGCGCCTGATATTGACCGGCTGCAAAACCTTTCGGCAACCGCCGGCGAGCACGCCACGAATATTCACTCAATGGCTATTCAGTTTGAAAAGCCGCTGGATTGGCTGGCTTTCGGCATTTGGCTGAGTATGCTGCTGCAAAAGCACGGCGAGAGTATGTTCCGCGTAAAGGGCATTGTGGACGTGGGCGAGCTTGGCCCGATAGTTTTAAACGGCGTGCAGCATATTATCCACCCGCCGCAGCATTTGCCGGATTGGCGTGATTACGAGGAGCGTAATTCGCAGATTGTTTTCATTATGCGCGATATTCAGCCGCAGCAAATTTTGGCCTCGCTCAACGCCTTTCAGCATTTGATTGGCGCGGAGCCGGAGATTAAGGAAATTTGTCTGGACCCGTTTGCTTGATTGGCGGGCCGGGCGTTTTTGGGCAGAATAAATTAGCGGCAGTATCTAAGGCGGCGTTTCTGTTTGGGGAACGCCGCTTTTGGCGCAGCCGGCCTGGCCCTGCTGGTCTTTGGCACGTTGCTGATGGCCTTGTGCGGCTGAGATGAACACAATTGGTAAGCTGACAAAAATAATTAGGCAAAATCAATAGTACGCTATTGACTTTGCCAAAGTCCTGTGCTATAATAAGTTCAGCAGGAGGAATGGAATATGGAAGAAAGGCGCGATTGCGGCGGGCTTATCAAGCAAATTGATGATGAAATGCGGAAAAACGCCAACAACGCCATGCGTTCGCAAAATATGACGTTGGCCCAGCTGGAGGCCCTGCTGGAGCTGGAGCGCGCGCCGGGGCGGCAGCGTTCCCTCAAGGAGTTGGAAAAGCTGCTGCATGTGGCGCAATCCACGGCGGCCGGGATAATTTCCCGTTTGGAGCAAAAAGGTTTTGTGCAGGGCTTTGAGGCCGCCGAGGACCGCCGGGTTAAGCTGGTTCGGATAACGCCGGCGGGGCAGGCCTGCGTTTGCCAGGCCCTGTTAAGCCGCAATGCAGCGGAGGAACGGCTTTTGGCTGGTTTGACGGAAACCGAGCGGCAAATTTTCTATACGCTTCTGAAAAAGGTGCGGGATTCCTTAGGCTGAAATTGCCGCCGGTCGCTGACGGTTTTTTTTAATGCTTTTAATAGCATACTATTGAAAGTATGCTATTAAAAGCATGATATTAAAGGTTGGATTTTGCTTCCAGAAGCTATTAAAGGAGGATTTTTGATGAGCGAAAAAGATAATACGGAAAAGAACACCATGGCGATTTTTGAAAAAGCGCCTGTGGCAACGGCTGTGTTGAAAAACACCATACCGGCCATGGTGGCTATGCTGATGGTTTTGGTCTATAATTTGGCGGATACTTTTTTTATTGGCCAAACGCACAATGATATTTTGGTGGCGGCGGTTTCTCTGGCCACGCCGGTTTTCCTCATTTTTATGGCCTTGGGAACCATTTTTGGCGCCGGCGGCACCTCGGTAATTTCCCGAGCCTTTGGGCAGGGCCGGGAAGAGTATGCCAAAAAGGTTTGTTCCTTTTGCATGTGGAGCTGTGTAATCCTGGGCCTGCTGCTTTCCGCCGGTTTTATGCTTGGGGTGGAGCCGCTTTTGCTCCTGATTGGGGCCAGCGCAGACACCTGGGAGCCGGCCAAAACCTATCTGCTGTTGGCGGCCCTTTTGTGCTGATTTCCAACTGCTTTTCCAACATTCTTCGGGCAGAGGGTCAGTCTGCCAAAGCGATGTTTGGGCAGGTGCTGGGCAATCTTTTGAACATTGTTCTGGATCCAATTATGATTTTAAGCTTTGATTGGGGCATTGCCGGCGCGGCGATTGCTACTGTTGTCGGCAATCTGGCTGGGGCGGTTTACTATATCGCTTATTTTTGGCGCGGTCAATCGGTGCTTAGCATTAAAATCAGGGATTTTGCGGTTAAGGATGGGATTTGCAGCGGCGTGCTGGCCATTGGGATTCCGGCTTCTCTGGGTTCTTTGTTGATGAGTGTATCCCAGATTATCGTCAACGCCCAGATGGCTAACTATGACGATATGGCTTTGGCCGGCATGGGGGTGGCAATGAAGGTTACGATGATGACCGGAATGATTTGTATTGGTTTTGGTCAGGGAGTTCAGCCTCTGTTGGGTTATTGCGTCGGGGCCAGGCTTTGGGAGCGTTTCCAAAAAATTATGCGCTTTTCTCTGGGCTTTGCCTTGGGCCTCAGCCTGGTGATGACGGGGCTGTGTTATCTGCTGCACGAGCAGATTGTGGGGGTGTTCCTCACGGAGGCCGCCGCTTTTGATTATGCCGTGCGGTTTACAAACATTCTGCTGACTACCAGCTTCCTTTTTGGCGTGTTCTTTGTGTTGAACAATGCGCTTCAGGCTATGGGGACCGCGGCGCCGGCCTTGTTTACTAACCTCAGCCGGCAGGGGCTGATTTATATCCCGGCTTTGTTCCTGCTGCAAGCGGCCTTTGGCGCAGACGGCCTGGCCTGGGCGCAGCCGGTGGCCGATTTGCTGTCCACCCTTTTGGTTTTGGGGTTGTACTTTTGGGCCCTACATAAACAAATGCGGGCCCAGGCGGCTTGAAATGCCGAATTTATTCGGGCCTATTACCGTTTGAACACGGATTAAAAGGGCTTGACCTTATCAGCGCCATAGGCGCTCACCTCCTTTTTGTACAGGCATTTCTGCCGGTTCACTGCTTCATTCCAAGGAAAACCGCAAAATAGTCGGCCGCTAATTTTTCCTCAATGCTAATTTTACCCGAAGAAAGCAGAGCAACCTGAACCGCTTCGGGGTTGCTTTTTGTTTGCTTCAAACAAAATTTACACAGGTTATTCGTCAGCTGAGCGGTCAACTGAGTATAGGGCAAACTGAGGGATAATAAAAGACTGCATGGTACAATGAAAAGCCCACTAAAGCAGGAGAAGGCGGAAAATTGCATCTCCTGTTCTAGCGGGCTTTTTAAATTAGCTTTTAAGACTGCTTGGCCTGAGGCTCCTGTTTAAGCGGGAAGTCTTCAATCGCTTCCTGTAAAGCCGGAAAGTAAACAATCGAGTCCGGGCCAAGGTCGTCTGTGGATACTCCCTCCAGCTCCAGGAGCGAATCTTCAAAACCCTTTGCGTCCAGAAAGCGCGTCAAAAGAAATATATTGTAAAAGTCTTAATAAGCGGCCGGAGCAGCTTATAAAAAAGTTCAATTTATAGAAATAATATTATAAAAAGCCAGATATTTCAATAGTTTTTTCCAAATATTTTTAACGATCGGATTTTGGAATACAATTCATTTGGATAATAAGGAAAACGCAAGCCTTTACATTTATTTGCCGGCATTAGCTTGTAAAATACATACAATAGTTTTATAATATTAAAAAAATCTTTTCAAGGGGGCGTTGGCAATGAACACCATACTGCTTTTGGAAGATGATTTAAGCCTTATCAACGGCCTGTCCTTTGCCTTGCAAAAGGCCGGTTACCAGCTGGAGATTGCCCGCACGCTGAGGCAAGCCGAGGGCCTTTGGCAGGAGGGCAAATATAACCTGCTTATCTTAGACGTGTCCCTGCCGGACGGCTCCGGTTTTGCCTTTTGTGAAAAGGTTCGCCAAACCTCGCAGGTGCCGATTATCTTTTTAACAGCCTCAGATGAGGAAACTAGCGTTGTCATGGGGCTGGATTTGGGCGGCGACGATTACATCACCAAGCCTTTCAAGCTGGCCGTGCTGTTGTCCAGAATCAATGCGCTGCTGCGCCGCAGCCAGCGCTTTCAGCCGGCCCCGGCGGAGCTTAATTCCAACGGGATTAGGCTTTTGCTGCTGGAGGGGCAGGCTTACAAGGACGGCGCGCCGGTTGATTTGACGGCGGGAGAATATAAGCTGCTGCGTTTGTTGATGGAAAATCCAGATATAATTCTGGCCGCGGAGCAGATTTTGAGCAAGCTTTGGGATTGCGACGAGCATTTTGTGGACGGCAACACACTGGCGGTTTATATCCGCCGCCTGCGAGCCAAAATTGAGGATAATCCCAACCGGCCGACGCGGATTATCACCGTGCGCCGAATGGGCTACAAATGGAACAGCCGGAGGGCGGCGGAATGAAGCCTTTAACCGAACGCGGCGTTTTCCTGCTGGAGATATTACTGTGCGGGGCGGTTTCTTCGGCTTTGGCGGCGCTGCTGACCGGCTTTTATCCGCAAAAGGCGCTGCTTTGGCTGCTTTTGACCTCTTTGGGCGGGCTGGCCGGCATTTTGCTGCTTTGTTGGCGTTATTTGCAGCGGCGCGACCAAGTAGTGCAGGCTGCGGCCCGGCAAATTGCCGAGTATCTGTTGGCCAACCGCCAAGGCGGCCTGGAATGTAACGAGGACGGTGCGCTTTATCAGCTGTTTCACGAGGTTAATTCCCTGCTGGCTATTGCCAATGCGCATGCGGATAACGAGCGGCGGGTTAAGGAGTTTTTGCGGAATATCATTTCCGACATCTCGCATCAGCTTAAAACGCCGCTGGCCGCGCTGGATATTTACAACGGCATTATCCAACAGGAGGCGGCCGACCCAGAAACGGTGCGACAGTTTGCCGACCTTTCGGAGCAGGAGCTGGATCGGATTGAGCTGCTGGTGCAGAATCTTTTGAAAATGGCCCGCCTGGAGGCCGGCGCCATAACCCTGGAGCGGAAGCCGGAAAGGCTGGCCGAGCTGCTGGCGCAGGTGCGGCAGCAGTATTTGTTCCGCAGCCTCCAGGAGCAAAAGCAGATTGAGCTGCTGGGCGACGAGCAGACCACGCTGCTTTGCGACCGCGTTTGGCTGGCGGAGGCGTTGGGCAACCTGGTGAAAAACGCCTTGGAGCATACCCAACCGGGCGATAAAATTTTAATCCGTTGGCAGCAATCGCCCTGCCTGACGCAAATCAGCGTGGAGGACAACGGCAGCGGCATTCACCCGGAGGATTTATACCACATCTTTAAGCGGTTTTATCGCAGCCGCTTTTCTCAGGCCACGCAGGGGATTGGCCTGGGGCTTTCTCTGGCCAAGTCGATTATTGAAGCGCACCAGGGCAGCGTTGAGGTGCGCAGCCAGCTGGGCCAGGGCACGGTTTTTACCGTTAGCTTGCCAAAATGATAAACTAAAATGACAAAAATGTAAGCTGCAATTCATTTGTCGGTTAGGTTTGCGTGTTAAGATATTCCTACAGTCTAGTAAAAGAAAGGAGCTTTAATTTATGGACTTGTTAAGAGTGGAAAACATTTGCAAAACCTATGGCAGCGGCGAGGCCGCCGTGCAGGCCCTAAAGGACGTGAGCTTTTCCGTGCCTAAGGGGGAATTTGTCGCTGTGGTGGGGGAATCCGGCTCTGGCAAAAGCACCCTATTAAATATGATCGGGGCGCTGGACACGCCCACCGCCGGCCAGGTGTTTATCAACGGGCAGAACACCTTTGCCATGAAAGAAAAGGCCCTGACTATCTTTCGCCGCCGGAACATTGGCTTTATCTTTCAGGCCTTTAACTTAATCCCGGAGCTGACGGTGGAGCAGAACATCATCTTCCCGGTGCTTTTAGACCACCAAAAGCCCAACCCGCGCTATCTGGAGGAGCTTTTGCAGGTTTTGGGGCTGGAAAAGCGCCGCCATCATTTGCCCAACCAGCTTTCCGGCGGCCAGCAGCAGCGGGTGGCTATCGGCAGGGCCTTGATGACCAGGCCCTCTCTGGTGCTGGCGGACGAGCCCACCGGCAATTTGGATTCCCAAAACAGCAGCGAGGTGCTGGCTCTGCTGAAGAATACGGCCCGCCAATATGAGCAGACGGTTATTATGATAACCCACAATCCGGCCATCGCCCACACGGCCGACCGGGTTTTCCAGGTGGCCGACGGAGTGCTGCAAGACCTTGGGGGGTGCCGGGCATGAGGAGCTATTTAAGCTTAATTCCGATTTCCGCCCGCGTGCGGCGGCGGCAGAACCGCATGACCCTGCTGTGCATTATCTTTGCGGTGTTTTTGGTGACGGCCATTTTCAGCCTTGCCGATGCGTTTATTCAGATGGAAATGGCCAACGCCAAAGTGCACGGCGGCAACTGGCATATCAATCTGGAAAATATCTCGGCAGACGAGGCGGCGGCCATTGCCGAACGGCCCGATGTGACGGCGGCCGCCTGGTTTGATATGATTAATATTGATAAAGACCGGCCCTATACCATTGGCGGTTTGCCGGCGGTGTTGGCCGGCGTGCAGGAGCCTTTCCGCACGAAGATTATGAGCTATTTCCCGGCGGAGGCCAGCCTGAACGAGGGCGAGGCGATCCTTACACCCAACGCCAAGGTGCTGTTGGGCGTGGAGGTTGGCGATTACGTGCGGCTGGAAACCCCAGCCGGCGGCTGGGATTTGCTGGTGACCGGTTTCCGCAGCGGCAACAGCCGTTACGCCACCGATAGCGGCACCGGCGAAACCACCGCCCTGCTGGTAAAGGGGGAACAGGTGGGCGCCTTTTTGTCCCTCCACACCTTTCAGCAAATTTTAAGCGCCAACCGGGACGCCGGCCGCCCAGCCTATTACGTGCAGTTTGGCGGCAATGTGAAGCGGGCGCTGACCGAGATAAGGGAGCAGTTCCCGGCGGCCCAAATAAACGAGCACTTAATTTTGCTGGCGGCAGTGGGGGCCAGTGAAAACGAGATGGCGAAAAATGTTTACCCGCTGGTGATTGGTGTTTGCCTGCTGGTGCTGCTGGCCGGGGTGCTGATGATTTCCGGCAGTATGAACAGCGCCATTGCCCAGCGGACGCAGTTTTTTGGCATGATGCGCTGCATTGGCATGAGCAAAAGGCAGGTGGTGCATTTTGTGGAGCTGGAGGCACTGAACTGGTGCAAAACGGCCGTACCTGCCGGCGTGATTTTGGGGACGCTTAGCACCTGGCTGCTGGTGGCTTTTATGCACCGTTTTGTGGGCGGCGAGTTCGCCAGAATGGCGGTTATCAGCGTAAGCCCACTGGGGATTTTAAGCGGCGCGGTGGTGGGCATATTAACCGTGCTTTTGGCCGCCCTGGCTCCGGCGAAAAGGGCTGCCAAAGTATCGCCGGTGGCGGCGGTGTCCGGCAATACGGGGGCTGCCAAATTGAGCCGGCGGCATGCCAACACCAAATTGTTGAAAATTGAAACGGCGCTTGGCGTTTCCCATGCAACGGCTTCCAAAAAAAGCTTGCTGTTGCTGGCCGGCTCCTTTGCCCTGAGCATTGTTTTGTTTTTGAGCTTTTCCGTCCTGGCGGAGCTGCTGGGCATTATGCTGCCCACCAAGTCATACAGTGCGGATATTGATATTAACCTGACGGAGGGAGGGGAACTGATCCCACCGGCCCTGCTACAGGAGATTGCGGAAATGCCCGGTGTGGAGCGGGCCTTTGGGCGGCGGCACGCGGCGGCGGTGCCGGCGGAGTTCAGCGTGCCGGTGGCACGGGACACGGTGGATATTCTTTCCTATGACGATGTGCAGCTGGCTTGGATTCCGGGTGACGGCGACCTGCGAGAGGGCGATTTGACAAGGATTTACGGCGATCAGGGCTGTGTGCTGTGCATTTGGGATAAAGACGTGCCGCTGGCGGTGGGCGATAAGGTGCGGTTGGCCGATGCGGAGCTGGAGATTGCCGGCCTGCTGGCCTCCAACCCCTTTTCCAACAATGGGCGCACCGGCGGCGAGGTGATTTTGATTTGCTCCGATGAAACATTTATCCGGCTGACGGGCGAGGAGGGGTACAGCATAGTGTCCGTGCAGATGAAGCCAGGGGCGACCGACGCCGAGGCGGAGGCAATCCACGATTTGGTGCGCGGGCGATATGAGTTTTCCGACCGGCGGGAGGAGGCAGACCAAAGCACGCTTTTGGCGTTCAATGTGTTTTTTTATGGCTTTTTGGCTGTCATTGCCCTGATTACGGTGCTGAACATTGTCAACAGCATTTCAATGAGCGTGTCTGCTAGAACCAAGCAGTACGGCGCTATGCGGGCGGTTGGTATGGACGGCGGCCAGCTAACCGGAATGATTGCTGCCGAAGCAGCTGCTTATGCGCTGAGCGGCTGCCTGATTGGCTGTGCTCTGGGGCTGCCGCTGCACAGGCTGCTGTATGCCAAGCTGGTTACGGAGCACTTTCCTTACTGCTCCTGGGCGCTGCCCGTGCCCTCGCTGCTGTTTATTATTCTGTTCGTGCTGGCGGCCACGGTGGCTGCGGTTTGGGCCCCGGCCAAACGGATGCGGGAAATGGCGGTGACGGAAACCATTAACGAGCTGTAAATAGGTTTACGTTGATGCGTATAGGTGTGTGATTGTAATATAAAAAACCGAATCCTTTGCTGACTGCGTTAGGATTCGGTTTTTTGAATTATCTGAAACAAAATGTCAAGGGGTCTAAATCTATGATAGCTTTATTACAATATTGCCGTTAGATATACCGTTAAGCCTTATACCTAAATTATTCTCGCCATCGCCAATAATAATCATATCATTTTCGTAGAGTATTTCGGCCCCAAAACCTTCTGCCACAAAACGCAGCGGCACGTAAGTAGCCCCGTTTTCAACATAAGGCGGCGTGTCCATATTCAACGGCGTACCATTTTTGGTGGCTGCTTTGCTGCTTAAATCCAGGGTTAAATTAGTACCCTGATAGTTAAGCAAAACCTGTTGTCCCTGCACATTAATATCCGCCCCAAAGAAATCTGCAATGAAACGCAGCGGCACATAGGTAACATTATTTTTAATGTTGATTACCACCAAACCGCTTTTATCTGTAATGCGTTTGCCGCCGCCGTAGTTAAACCAGCTAGAATAATCATTGCTATCGCTGACAAAATAAAAGGGGCGTTCGCCTCGATTGTAAGCTTCTCGGATTGCTTTGGTGTAATCCTTATTCCATTCGTGCTTTTTCGCCCAAGCGTCCTCATCGCCAATCATAAAGTAAGTATGGTTTAATCTGCCGGTGCGCGTATAATTGGCGTGGTCCATACGAATATCAAAATTGTAATACTTTCCGTCAATCAGCACATAATTCCACTTGTGTTCCACCTTTGAGCCGTTGCTGTTGATAAACTCTCCGGGAATAATATGAGTTTCATAGCCCAAATGGTTTGTCAGAATCGCAAACAGGCTGGCAAAATGGGCGCAGTTGCCCTCCCGGTAGAGCGCTATATACTCGCCGAAGCTGCTAATGTAGCCGGCATTATCAAAATAGCTGTCCCAAACCTCCTGCCCATTAACCAGCTGCGGCCCGGAGTTGTAAACGGCAGCCTGGCCGTTTTGATAAGCTTGGCGCAGTTTGTTTGCATAGCTGGCAATTTCCGATTCCATTTTGCCGTAATTCAGGTAAACCTTATTGCTGTTTGTAAACTCGCGGCTGCAATTTTGAATAATCCAATCATAAACCTTGCGGATTTTTTGCGTATCGCTTAATCCGTCCAGCTTTAAGGAGGCCAGGATTTCATCAGCCATATAATCAACGCCAACAGCCTGCCAATATGTATCATAATTTTCGGTCAGATTGCCCACATATATAGGCGTGTTAGCAGCCAAAGCAGAGGCCGGCATAATTATGAGCATCATCAAACAAGCAAACCAACATAAAAGCTTTTTCATAAAACCACTTCCTAAATTGTATTTTTTTATTTATTTCTGCATTCTCGTTTTCATTTCCTTTTTTTGCTAGTAATTTTTAAAAAAAAATAAAAAGACCAGCTCTCGCTGGCCTTTTTCGCTAAACAAAGATTTACAATAAAGTATACTTTTTTGTAAATTCTCCTACCTCTATATATAGATAATATTAGCATAGTATGCCACAATTTACAAGCCCTTTGGGCTGTTTTTTTTTAAAAAACTGATTTACAAAAAAGTATACCTTTTTGTAAGCTGAAAGATTGGGGCGATATTTTTATGGGATATTCCAGAAAAAAGCTTGAGCTGACTGGCCAGCGTTACGGACGGCTTACTGTGCTACGGCAGGCGGAAAACATAGGCAAGCGGACGGCTTGGCTGTGCCGGTGCGATTGCGGCAACGAGGTGGTGGTGCGGACAAACCGGCTGCGCAGCGGCCACACGACAAGCTGCGGCTGCAAAGGGCCCGGGGCGACCCCTGGGGTTGGCCTGCCAGGGCTTACTTATGTGGACGGAACCTGCGTGGAGATGCTGCGGGCTAAAACGGTGCGCCGCAACAACACCAGCGGCGTGCCGGGCGTGGATTGGCTGACGGCCAAAGGGCGTTGGCGGGCCAGCATTTGCTTTAAGGGCAAAAGGTATTATCTTGGTAGTTACACCGCCTTTGACGATGCTGTTAAGGCCCGCAAACGGGGCGAAGAAGAATTGCACGATAAATTTTTGCAAGAAGTTGCTGCGGGAAATCTGGGGGAGGGCAGCTCTAATTGCCAGATTTTAAGCTAGGAGGATTTTTTGTGATGAAAGTGTTTGTTACCGGCGGAGCCGGCTTTATCGGTAGCCACACCTGTGTGGAGCTGCTAAATGCAGGCTACGAGGTGGTGATTGCCGACAATTTTAGCAATTCAAAGCCGGAAGCAGTTGAAAATATACAGAGGATTACCGGCAAACCGGTTAGCTTTTACCAAGCTGATATGCGTGACCGGGAGGCGATACGTAAAATATTTGCAGAGCATTCCATTGATGTTGTTATCCATTTTGCCGGTTTTAAGGCGCTTCTTGAGTCGGTATGTAAACCCTTATGGTACTACGAAAACAACCTGGGCGGCACTTTTGTTTTGTGTCAGGCTATGCAGGAGGCGGGGTGCAAGCGGATTGTTTTTTCCTCCTCCGCCACCGTTTATGGGATGAAAAATCCGGTTCCATTTAAAGAGGATATGCCTACCGCGGCAAGCAACCCTTATGGTTGCACCAAGGTGATGATTGAGCAGATTTTGACGGATTTGGCGGCGACGGATCCTCAGTGGAGCGTCAGCCTGCTGCGCTATTTTAACCCTATCGGTGCGCATCCCAGCGGGCTGCTGGGCGAGTATCCCAATGGAAATCCCAGCAATCTGCTTCCCCATATTTCGCTGGTTGCGGCTGGCCTGCGCCCGGAGGTGATAGTGTTTGGTGATGATTACGACACGCCAGACGGAACCGGCGTGCGGGATTACATTCACGTGGCCGATTTGGCGCGTGGGCATTTGTTTGCTCTTAAATATGTCCTGGAGCATAGCGGCGTGGAGGCGGTCAATCTGGGCACCGGGCGAGGAACCAGTGTGTTGGAGCTTTTGGCTGCTTATTCCGAAGCCTGCGGGAAGAAAATTCCCTATCGTATTGTTCCCCGGCGGCAGGGTGATATTGCCGTTTGTTATGCCGATACCGAAAAAGCCCGCTGCCTTTTCGGCTGGGAGGCCCAGAGAAATATAAGCCAAATGTGTGCGGACAGCTGGAATTTTGTTAAAAAGCGTTTTGTGGAGGGAAACATTTTATGAAAATTGTTTATATCGGAACAGCCGACGGTTTGGCGGAAACACTGGCCGAGCGGCTGGGGCAGGAGGGCAACGACGTCTACCTCCTGTCCGACAAAGTCTTTCCGGGAAAAGCGGGTGGCGTCTTTCGGCACCGCTTTTATCGCAGTCCCCGCAAGGGGGAAAGCTTTGGGGAGCTTCTGCGTTCCATCTCGCCGGATTGTATAATCTTTGCCGGCAACCATTACCTAAGCGGCGCCGGGGAGGATGAGGCGGAAACAGACGTGACTTTGCTGGCCCGTTCCTTGCGGACGGCCGCCACGCTTCCGCAGGTTAAATTTATTCTGCTGTCCTCCGTGGAGGTATACGGCAACGTTAAGGAAAAGGCCGATGAGTTTGCGGAGCGTGCTGCCAGCAGCGAGCGGGGAGTTCGCTTTATCCGTGAAGAACAGCTTTTGGACATTTACCGGAAGCAGCACAGTGTGGACGCGGTAATTTTGCGGGCCTCGCAGCTTTACACCAACCGGCCCAAGGAGGGAGAGCGCGATTTTTTAAGCCGGAGCTTTTCGGCTGCGCTTCAGGCAAAGGGGGCTCTGCCGGCCGGCGTGTTTCAGCCGCTTCATGTTGCAGATTTTGTGGACGCCATTAAACGTGTGATAGATTCCGGGAAGCATTATGTTTATAATGTTTGCGGCAGTGCGGAGCTTGCCGCGGAAACCTTGTGGCAGTTGGTTTGCAGGCAGGAGAAGTTGCAGGACGCCGCGGGTGTTGGCTGGGAAACTTCCGGCTGCGCCGCCTTGGCGGATAACAGCCGGATTAAGCAGGAGCTGGGCTGGAGCGATTTCCACAGCCTGGAGGATCAGCTGCAAAAAGGCGAGATCGTCTATGAGCGGCTGCCGGAGGATAAGCGGAAAAGAAAAAAGTGGAAAGTGCCGACGGTTGTTCGTCAGCTGGCGGAGAATTTTCTGCTTTTCGCGCTGTTTTTTGCTCTGGACGTTTTTTGTAGCTCTCACAGCCTGTTTTCCAAGATTGATTGGTTGATGATTTACGTTATTTTAATTTCCATATCCTACAACATTTATCAAAGCGCTCTGGCGGCGCTTCTGGCCAGCTTTGCTTATCTGTACGGCCAAAATCTTAGTATTATGGGCTTGGGCTCTTTTTATTCCTTTGCGGACGTTGTGCTGGAATTGATGAAATATTTATTCCTGGGCCTTATGGTCAGTTACAGCACCAACCTGCTCCGGCAAGAGGTCTGGAGCCTCCGTTTGGATTTGAATATGCTAAAGGAGGAACATGAGGACTTAAAAGCCATCAACAAGGAAAACATACTTATCAAAAATGAATACGAGGAGCGCCTTTTAACCTCCAAAACCGGCTTCCCGAAGCTCTACAGCCTTGTTAGCCGCCTAATGGTTCAGGAGCCGGAGCGTATTCTGATGGAAACGATGCAGGTCATCTCCGAGCTGGTTCGCACGGGACACGGTGGCCATTTACCAGGGGCAGCAGGGCAGCCATTGGCTCCGGCTGGTTGGCGCGTTGAGCGACGGCTCCGCAATGGACGGGAAAACCTGGGATCTATCGGATTATCCCCGGATTTATGATGCGGTGGTGAAAGGAGAGCTATATCAGGGAGAGTTTGGCAGCGGGGAGCCCGCCGTGGTTTTGCCCATTGTCTGCCGGGGCGTTCCCGAGGCGGTGGTTCTGATTAAAACCTTGCCCTATGAGTGCGAAAATTTGTATCACGCCAATTTGTTGAAAACCATGTCGCTGCTGCTTAGGGACGCTATGGAAAAGGCCTTGCAATATGAGGCGCTTTCCCGTGACGAGCGTTATGTTAAGGATACGGACGTTCTGAAGCCGGAGGCCTTTCGTAAGCGGGTTCTTTTGGCCGAGGAAAAAGCGGAGAAGTACGTGGCGGAATATTGCGTGGTGGAGCTTATATATTCCGGCTCCCTGGCGGAGGCCGCCGCTGCGGTTGGCCGGATAATCCGCGTGACGGACTGCCTGGGAACCGATGAGCAGGGCCGGCTTTTCGCCCTGCTGAACAACACCAACCAGGCCAACCTGATTCATCTGCAAAACCGCCTTTTGGCCTGTGGGGTGGAGCTTCGCTCTCTTTCCGATGAAATTCTTTTGGACGAGGTTGAGGAGGATTCCGTTTTAGATCAACTGATAGCGGTTTGATTCTGAATGCGCAAAGCGAGGTTGCGATGATGTTGATTTGGTTTTTAGCGATTAATTTTGCTTTGGCAGCGTTGTACGCCGTCATAAGGGGGAGCCAACGGAAGGAGTTTGGGCTGGCGATTTTTTTCCTATTTCTGCCGGGGGTTGGCTTTTTCCTCTATTTTCTGCCCGGATTGCTTCAGGCCTTTTTGGATAAGGTGGGGATTGACCGAGAGGCTGTTTTAATATCTGCTTTTGATATTGAACGTCAGCCGGATCACCCTGATATGCAGGAGGCGCTGGATGTGGTGCCGGTGGAGGACGCCATGGCCGTCAGCGACGCCGTGGAAAAGCGAGAGCTTTTGCTGAAACAGCTGAAGAAGAACCTGCAAGAGAATTACAGGGTGCTTTTGGTGGCGGAGCAGGACGAAGATTCGGAAGCCGCTCATTATGTGGCGGCCGCCAAGATGGAGATATATCGCCAGTGGCAGGCGCGCTGGTTGGCCAGCCGCAAGGATTACGAGAAAGACCCCGACAACCCGGAGAATTATCACACGGCTTGTGACGTTTTGGTTGGCATGTTGGCCAGCGGCGTTATCTCCGGTCGCGAGCAAAGCGCCTATCGTAAACGCCTGTGTAAATTGGTGCAGAGGCAGATTGACGCCGGGCCGAGTCTGGTTTCTCAAAAAGAGTATGAGGAATATTTAAGCGCCCTGGTGGAGCTTGGCTGTTATGCGGAGGCGGAGCAGCTTTGGCAGGGATATGCGAACCGAATGCGGAGCGAGGCCGCCTATAAAGATATGTTGAAAATGTTTTATCAGATGGGAGAGCGCCAAAAATTTGAGGAGCTTTTGGATGACTTGTGCAAAAACCGGCAAATTCGCCTTTCCGCTAAAGGCTTGGAGCAACTGCGCTACTGGCTGAACCGTCTGGCCGGCAAAGCAATAAACGGCTGAGCGCCTACTTTTCTTCAGCTGTGGAGATAAGCAGATTTTAATGTGTGGAGTAAAAATATGTTATCATTTAAACGGTTTCTGGGCATTATCCTGACGATTGTTATTTTAAGCGTTATTTTTCTGATTTACAATATAAATGAAATCCGGCCGGCGAGCGTGCATAACCAAACTGACCTTGGGCAGGAAAAGGAATTTATCGAAGCCGGTCAGGTGGACGAGGGAGAACGAACCAGGGTTTGGCTTTTGGGAAAATCCGAAAGCGAGCCTTACCGGCAAATTTACGACAATGTTTGGCAGTTTTGCGCTGATCTTCACCTCACGGTGGTGGAGGAAAACCGCCTTGATCTAAGCAAAACTGAGGAAAGGGACTTGGTAATTTTTTGCGATGCAGCCGTCGGCCGCTACGCAGATTTGACCGAGCTGGAGGAGTTTATTGCCGGCGGGGGCCGGGTTATCCTGGCGGCAGGAAACGGCGAGCCCGGCCTGTGGCCTTTGCTTGGCATTCAGGAAAATTCTGCCGTGGAGAATTATCATAACTTGCTTTTTGAGAAGCCGCTGCTTCCCGTTCAGCCGGAGCAGGTTTATTATGGCGGCGACAGCGCCTCCGCCCGGCTTGTGCTCAGCGACGACGCTTCCGTTTACATTCGGGATGCGATAACTAACGTTCCTATTCTATATACGCGTGCCTGTCAGAAAGGTTACGTTTGCCTGATTAACGGCACTTTCCTGTCGGATATTCGCTGCCTGGGGCTTTTGACCGGAGCCGCCGGCACAGTGCTGCCAGACTTCATCTATCCGATTTTAGGGGTTAAATCGGTGTTCCTTGATGATTTCCAGATGTTTACCGCTGCCGACGACGAGCTGTGCAGGCGGGTTTACGGCTACTCCACGCAGGGCTTTATTCGTGATGTGCTGTGGCCGGCTTTTCAGGGGGCTTCTCTGCGCACGGATACGCCGTACACCTCCAGCATATTAGCGGCGGCTTCTTCCGCGGATAGCTTTGGGGCGGTGGGCGAGGAACTGTTTACGGTTATCTGCAAATCGGCTTTGCAGTTTGGCTGGGAGCTGGTTTATGCCGCCGATTGTTCGGAGGCTGAAAAGCTTGTTTTTAACCGGGATTTTATTGAGCAGTTCCCCACAGTCTTCACCAATTACACCATCCAGGGGCTGGCCTTGGAGAGCGATAACTTTTTCCCGGAAATGCTGGCTGTGCCCGGCGGCGCGGAAATTAAATTTGTCCGGGGGCTGCTGACAAGCCAGGAGGCGCGCCTTTCCTGGCAGGAGGGCCTAACCGTCTTTCCGGCGGCCACTGTGGGCAACTCCATAGACGATGGCAATCTTTTTCTTATGTATTCTGTGGTGGGGGCTTACGGGCTGGTTTCTCATGTGTTTGACGTCAGCCTGCTGATTACCAAAGACGAGCAAAACGGCGCTTGGGATTTTGATAAGAGGCATATCGGCATTTTTGAATCGGAGGTTTTGGCTAAGGTGCCTTGGCTGGAGGGCAAAACTTTATCGCAGACTGCGGAAAATGTGCGGAGCTATCAGGATTTGGCTTGGGGCTGGACCAAAAGCGATAACCGCCTGGAGCTGAATTGCAGCGGCGCCGTGAGGGGGCAGGCTTTCTTTTATCACACTGCGGGGCGCATTGTCCGGGCCGAGGGCCTGACCTATCAGGAGATCGGAAACGGCTACTATCTGCTGCGGGTTCAGGAAAGCAAGGGGGTTATCATGCTGGAGGTGGGAAAATAAAAATGCGGGTATGTTTAATCTGCGAGGGGAGCTATCCCTATGTTCCAGGCGGCGTTTCCAACTGGGTACACACGCTGTGCAGCCAACTTAAGGATCTGGAATTTGTGATCTGGTCTATTGTGACCACCAGAGAGGAGATGCCGGAATATGTTTACCGCCTGCCGGACAACGTCAAGGAGGTTAAGACGGTGTATCTGGGCGATGCGGTGTTCCAAAAAAGCGGGCAAAAGGTTCGCTTGACGGAGCAGGAAAAGGAGATCTTAAAAGGCTTGATAAGCGATTCCGCCGAGGGCATTGACTGGCGCGGCCTGATGAAGCTTGCGGAGCGGCATCAACAATATATGAGCGACCTTTTGATGAGCGAATCATTTTTTGACATTTGCCTGGAGGAGTATAACAGGCAAAAATCCAAGAAGGTGTTTTTGCATTATCTTTGGAGTTTTCGGGGAATTTATTTTCCGTTAATGTATATTCTCTCGCAGAAGATTCCGCAGGCAGACGTTTATCATGCGGTTTCTGCCGGTTACGCCGGGGTTGTGGGAAGCTGCGCCTCCTGTATGTATGGCTCGCCTTTGCTGTTGTCCGAACACGGTATTTATACAAGGGAGCGGGAGGAGGACATCATTCGCTCTTCCTGGGTGGAGGACGAATTTAAGGAGCTTTGGATTAACTTTTTTAAGAAGCTATCTTATGTTGCTTATCACCAGGCCAGCGTGGTCACCACCCTGTTTGAAACCAACCGTTCTCTCCAGATTGAGCTGAATTGCCCGCCGGAGAAAATTGTTATCATACCAAACGGTGTGAGAGCTGACGATTTTAATTGCTGCCGGACACAGAAAATGAACGGCCCCATAACTTTGGGGGCGGTGCTGCGGGTGGTGCCGATTAAAGATGTGAAAACAATGCTTTTGGCTTTTGATATTGTGAAGCGAGCCGTGCCGGAGGTTCGGCTGAAGATTATGGGCAACTGCGCGGAGGATCCCATATATTACCGTGAATGCCTGGAGCTTTTGGCGGAGCTGGGAACGGCAGATGTGGAGTTTTTGGGACAGGTTGATATTAAGCAACATTTACCGGAGGTGAACCTGTTGCTGCTTTCCAGTATTAGCGAGGGGCAGCCTTTGGCTATTTTGGAGGGCATGGCGGCGGAGATTCCTTTTGTGACCACCAACGTGGGCGATTGCCGCGGTCTGCTGGAGGGCGAGCGGGATGATGAT
>JAETTP010000099.1 GCA_021769035.1 Bacillota bacterium
GCAATCCGCAGCATTGCATAGGGCTGACCCTCCGCATTCTTCTTCAATTCAACATCTCCGGTCAAATTGCCGATTGCCATAATTTTTAACATAGTTTCTCCTCCTGTTTCTTCTATTTATAATATAGTGTTGTTTTTAAGAGAAGTAACAGCCGCTCAATGCATTGCTGCACCAAGCGGCTGTTCTCAATTAACTTGCTTAGATATTTTTTCTTGCCTTAACGCTGCCAAGTTTCACCCTCATTTTCCAAAACAGCAGTGTGTCCGTTGGCTGCCTCCATAATAGCCTCGTAAGCCCAATGCTTCGCATACATATCTGTGAAGCTGTTGAGCTTTCTGGTGTTGTTAGCAATATATTCCTCGTCGGCGCTGCGACTCAAGAGATTATTGATGAGGGTTACCGCCTCGGCTCTGGTGATTTTGGCGTCGCCTCTAAAGCTGCCGTTGCCGTAGCCCTGTACCCAGCCCTGCATGGCTGCGCTCTCAATATATTCCGCCGCCCAATGACTGCCGGATACATCGTTAAACACCGTATAGGTTCCGGCATTTTTACTATTTTTTTTGCTGTCCGTTACCTCAAAGAAACGCACCGCCATTGCCGTCAGCTCCGCTCTGGTAATGTCGTCGTTGGGCCTAAAGGCCGTCCGGCTATTGCCCATAACCACACCGTAGCTGCTCAGATAATTAACATAAGCTGCATACCACAGGGCAAAAGTTCTTCTACCTAAAGCATAATTAGCTGCACTGTGGTATTTGTTCACAAGCGGCTCTGTCTGCGCCCTATGGGCTTGCCAATCGCCGATGTTCACATTATACCAAGCCCCAGGCACCGTATCCGCAAAGCCTGCGTATCTGGAAGAAGCCGAGGAGATATTCTCACCCTTAGCCTCAGCCAGCAGCCGGGCAAAGATAGCCGCCGCTTCGGCTCTGGTCATCTGCGCCTCCGGCCGGAAGGTGCCGTCCTCATAGCCTACAATATAGGCGGCGTGCTTAACGGTTACCGGTTTTTCCTCAATAGCCGGCAGAATTACCTTGCCGTTTTTATCCGTTTCACCCTTGGCCACGTTGCCCAAATCGCTGCGCACCGTTACCTCCAGGCCGGGCTGGGCCTGCTTCTTCTGGTCGGTCAGAGTAATGCCGATATGGGTGTTATCGTCCATATCCACACCGGCAGGCAGTTTTACCGAAACACTGCCGTTGCTGCCCACAGATACGGCTGCGTCCTTGACCGGACGGTTGGTTTCCTCCCGTACCACCTTAACCGTCAGGGTCTGCTTATTACCCTTAATATCCGTATAGCCAAGGGTTACTTTGCCGTCTGCATTGGTTGTGCCGTTGTTCTGGCTGGGTACGGTAATCTGACCGGCAGCGTCGGTTTTACCAGCCGCATAGTTGCCGTTATTGTCTGTAACGCTTACGGACAAAGCAGAAACCGGTTTCAAATTCTGCTGATTTTCTTCCTTGAGCTGCACCTTTACGGTGGTCTGGGCACAAAATCCAGCAGCCGGTTATTGGGCAGCATCACGCTCATGGTGTTATCCGCATAAAGGCTCACAGTTGCGCCTGAAACAGGGTTCTTGCTGTTAGCATCCAGCACGGTTACCAGATATTTGCTCACATTGGCTTCGCCCTTAGCGTCGGTTACCGCCTGATTGTAGATTTTCTCAATGCTTTCCTTATTTACAACCTGACCGCATTTAGAGCATTTCTGCTCCTTGGCT
>JAETTP010000036.1 GCA_021769035.1 Bacillota bacterium
TTTCTGCTCGTTTAGGGGTTCGAGTCCTTACAGTTGCCTGAAACCCCATTTTTGCATCTTTTTTGAACCGTTTTTCGTGAGATTTGGACTAACGCTAATTTGGGAAATTCAACCCTCAAATTTGCCCGTTTTTACGAAAAAAACCGCCGAAATCGGCGGTTTTTTCGATGTGCATCTTTTTTGTATACCCATTATGGTGGGCCATCTAGGACTCGAACCTAGGACCGACCGGTTATGAGCCGGTGGCTCTAACCAACTGAGCTAATGGCCCGCAAACAAAATGAGTATATAACTAAAGCAACTGTTCCCGTTAAAGAGCAGTTGCTTTAATCTACTGGCTCCCCGAGTTGGATTCGAACCAACAACCCCTCGGTTAACAGCCGAGTGCTCTACCGTTGAGCTATCGAGGATTATCAGGCCCCTAACCACGCTTTTGCAAAGCAGCGATTATCATCGGAACAGTTAATATTATAACTGCTTAGGGGCCATTTGTCAATAGCTTTTTGGAAAAAACTTTTAATTTTTTGGAAAATTCTTAGCTAAGCCTTAGCCTCCCGATAACCGTGGCTAAACCCCTTGTCGTAAAGCTTGGAAAGCGCATATTCATCCCCCAAAAAACGGCCCACGGTCACCAAAGCGGTGCGGCCAATGTCGGCGACCCGCACTTTCTCCGCAATGTCCGCCAGGGTGCCAACCACCTGCTTCTCCTCCGGCCAGGAGGCTTTGTAAACCACAGCTGCCGGTGTGTCCGCCGGATAACCCTCGCGCAGGCGGGCCACCAACTCCTCAATCATATGCACGCTGAGGAAAATAATCATCGTGGCGTTGATTTTGGCCAGATTACGAATATCCTCGGCCGGCGGCACAGGCGTGCGCCCCTCCATTCGGGTCAGGATAACCGTCTGGCTCACCTCCGGCAGCACGTATTCCTTTTTCAGGGCCGCCGCCGCCGCACAGAAAGAGCTCACGCCCGGCGTAACCCGGAAAGGAATAGCCGCCGCCGCCAAAATATCCATCTGCTCGCGGATAGCGCCGTAGATGGAGGGGTCGCCGGTGTGCAGGCGCACAATCCGCTTGCCCTGCGGCCAGGCCTCTTTGATTACGGCAATCACCTCGTCCAGATTCATACCCGCGCTGTCGTAAATGGTGCAGTCCGGCCGGCAATAATCCAACAGCTTGGGGTTCACCAAGGAGCCGGCGTAAATCACCACATCAGCCTGCTGCAAAAGCCTCATACCGCGCACCGTAATCAGCTCCGGATCCCCGGGGCCGGCCCCCACAATATCGACAATGTTGTCGACAATATTCTGCAAGTTGTTGCTCATCATTCTGTCCCCTTTCTGATAATCGCCGTCAGGAAGTAGCTCAAATCCTCCGGCATTTGGCTAACATCAGTAAAAACCCGCTCACTCTCCATCGTGCAGCGTTCCACGGCGGCGGTCTTATCCAGCACGCCTTGGCGCTTCAAAATCTCGGCAATGGCCGGCCACTGGGCCGCGCCTTTCATCAGCACGGTGTTGCTGTGGCTGGCAATGGTGCGCTCCACCTTGGCCAAATCCGCGGTGGCCGCCAAAATAGCCAAATCCTCCTTGCCGTCGGCCAGGCCAATGCCCAGGCGGGCGGCGGCGGCGCTGGGCGCGTTAATGCCGGGCACCAGCTCCCAGGCGTAGCCCGCAGCCTTAATCGGCCGGAAAATATACATCAAGGTGCTGAAAAGCGAAGCGTCGCCCAGGGTGATGAAAGCCACATTCTGGCCGGCATCCAGCCGCGCCATCACAGTCTGCGCTCCCTCCGCCCAAGCCTGCTCCAGCAGGGTCTTATCGTTAGTCATCGGCAAAACCAGCTCCAGCAAGGGTTTGCCGGCAATGAAAGGCTCCACGATATGCAGGGCCGTGCTGCCGGCCTCGCCGCGGGTTTTGGGGGCGGCAATGCAGTCGGCCTCCTCCAGCAGGCGGCGGCCTTTCAGGGTCAGCAGCTCCGGGTCGCCGGGGCCAACGCCAATTCCATAGAATTTTCCTTTTGGCAAACTCATTAAAATATTACGCTCCTTTATTTATAATGTTGCAAAAACTTGGTCCACCGCGGCCAGGGTTTCGTCCAAAATGGCCTTATCGTGCGCCAGCGAGGGGAACCAGGCCTCAAACTGCGAGGGGGCCAGCATAACGCCGGCTTGCAGCATACCGACAAAAAAGCGACGGTAAAGCTCGGTATCGCAGGTCATCACGTCGGCGTAGCTGTGCACTGGCTGCGGTGTGAAGAACAAGCAGAACATATCCAAACAGCGGGAGGTGCTGGCCGGCACGCCATGCTTGGCAATCAGCTTGTCAATTTCCCGTTGCAGATAGGCAGTGTTTTCAATCAGAGTTGGGTAGATTGCCGCCTCGTCCCGCAGGCGGGAAAGCGCGGCAATGCCGGCCCGCATAGCCAGCGGATTGCCGGACAGAGTGCCGCCCTGATAAATTGGCCCCAACGGCGAAACCTGCTCCATAAGCTCCCGCCGGCCGCCGTAAGCGCCCACCGGCAGGCCGCCGCCGATAATCTTGCCAAAGCAGACCAGATCCGGCTGCAAGCCGAAAACACCGGCCGCCGAATGATAATCCAGGCGAAAACCGGTAATCACTTCGTCAAAAATCAGGACAATGCCATGCTCCGTGCACAAGCGGCGCACCTCGGCCAAAAAGCCCTCTGCCGGCGGAACCACACCCATATTGCCGGCCACCGGCTCAATGATCAGGCAGGCCACCTCGCCCCGGTGGGCCGCCAGCAACTCCGCCAGGGCGGCAGCGTCGTTGTAGGGGCACACAAGCGTTTCCGCCAGCAGACCGGCCGGCACGCCGGGGCTGGTGGGCACGCCCTGGGTCAGCAGGCCGCTGCCGCTTTTCACCAGCAGGCTGTCGCTATGGCCGTGGTAGCAACCCTCAAACTTCACCAGCTTATTGCGGCCGGTGCAGCCGCGGGCCACCCGGATTGCGCTCATCGTGGCCTCCGTGCCGGAATTGACCATTCGCAGCATTTCGCAGGCCGGATAGGCCTCGGCAATCAGCTCCGCCAGCTCCACCTCGTGCGCCGTGGTAAAGCCATAGGTAGTGCCGCGGTCGGCTGCCTGTTGCAGCTCCTCGGTGATAAACTGCGGCGCGTGGCCAAAAATCAGCGGGCCATAGGAACAAACGTAATCAATATAACGCCGCCCCTCAATGTCTGTAAGATACGGCCCCTGCGCGCTCTCCACAATCACCGGCTCCACGCCCACGGAACCAAAGGCCCGCACCGGGCTGTTCACGCCGCCGGGCATTAAACGCTTAGCTAACTGCCAAATAGCGGCTTTGTCGTTATTTTTGTATTTGGCGTTTGGTTGGCTCATTGCTTAACCTCCTGCAACTCGTCCGCCTGCAAGGTCCAGGCCAGCTCCTTGGCAAAATAGGTCAGGATAATATCCGCCCCGGCCCGCTTGATAGCAATGTGGCTTTCGTAGATGATGTCCGGCTGCACCAAACCCTGGCTGACCGCCAGCTGCAACATCGCGTATTCCCCGCTGACGCAGTAGGCCGCCATTGGCTGCTTGATTTGCGGGCGCAGCCGGGCCACCACGTCCAGATAAGGCAGGGCCGGCTTCACCATAATAATATCCGCGCCCTCGGCCACGTCCAGCGCAGCCTCCAGCTCCGCCTCGCGCCCGTTGTGGTAATCCATCTGATAGCTTTTGCGGTCCCCGTGCTGGGGTGCGGAATTGGCCGCCTCCCGGAACGGGCCGTAAAAATTGGAGGCGTACTTCACCGCGTAGGACATAATCGGCGTGTTGACGCGCCCCGCCTCGTCTAGCCGGGCCCGGATAGCCGCCACCCGGCCGTCCATCATATCCGAGGGGGCCACCATATCCGCCCCGGCCTCCACGTGGCTAAGCGCCGTTTTGGCCAGCAGCTCCAGGGTTTTGTCATTGTCCACGTAACCGTTGGCGTCCAGCTGGCCGCAGTGGCCGTGGCTGGTATATTCGCACAGGCAAACGTCGGTGGTGATAAAAATATCGCTGTGGCTTTTAATTTCCGCAATGGCACGCTGCACAATGCCGTCCGGGGCCCAGGCCGCGCTGCCAATTTCATCATGATCCTCCGGCGCAGGAATACCGAAAAGCATAATATGGCCCACGCCGGCCTCCTCCACCTCCCGGATAGCAGCCGGCAACAAATCCACCGACCAGCGATACTGCCCCGGCATCGCGGCGATTTCCTGCTTTACGCCGCGGCCCTCCGTCACAAACATCGGATAAATCAAATCCTGCGGTTGCAGACTGGTTTCCCGCACCAGCGAACGGATTTTTTCATTTAAGCGTAATCGACGCGGACGATTAATCATTTTTTTCTCCCTCCAAATCTTGCAAGATAACTTCAATCACTCCGTCCAAACTATGCTCGGCGGCCTGCAAATCCGGCTCCAGGCCCAGCTGCCGCATACGTCCCGCCGTCACCGGGCCGATAGCCACCGTCTGGCAGGCGTTTTCCGTAAGCAGGCTTGCGGCAGCCTCCGGCCCGCCGCAGGCCTGCACAAAGCCGTCCACCGTGGAAGCGCTGGTGAAAGGCACATAACGGATATTAGCCTTAGCCAATTGTTCGCGCAGCTGCTCCTCTTTGTCGGTACAAAAACGTGTGTCATAAATTTTCAAATCAGTCACCGGGCATTTGGCGCTGAGAATTTCCAGCAGCCGGTTATCGGCAATCGCGCTGCGCGGCAGCAGCACATTGTCCGCCGGAGTCAGCCGCTCCGCCAACCCCTGGCCCAAAGCGTCGCTGACCTGCTTTTGCGGCACAAAATCCGCATCGAAGCCGGCCCGCTCCCGCAGGGCCTGCGCCGTAGCCCGGCCAATAACGGCAAACTTCAAATGGCCAAAGGCGCGCCAATCGCCGCCGCCGGAATAAAAGTTATCCATAAAACACCGCACCCCGTTAGGAGAAGTGAAAACCAACCAGCTATACTTGGGCAAGCCCTCTATGGCCGCCCAAATCTCAGGGGTCAGCCAACGGTCCACAATCTCAATTACCGGGCAGCAGTAAGGCGTTAGGCCTCTAGCTTGCAGCTTCCTGATAAAAATCTCGCTCTGGCGGGCGTCCCGCAGCACCAAAACGCCGCGGCCCTGCTGGCGCTCAAAAAAGTTCAGCTGGGGCCGGCAGTTCACCACCTCGCCAATCACGGTAATCGCCGGGCTGCTGAGTTTGGCGGCGGCGCAACGCTCCTCAATATCGGCCAGGGTTCCCACTGCAGTACGCTGCCGCGGGGTTGTGGCCTGGGAAATCACCGCGGCCGGGGTGTCGGCCGGTTTGCCCGCCGCCAGCAACCCTTGGGTGATGTAATTCAAATTGGCAAAGCCCATCAAAAAAATCAGGGTGCCCTCCAGGCGGGCCAGGTTGGCAAAATCCAGCCCGCGCTCCTCGTCCTTAAAATTGCCGGTGAACACGTGGAAAGACGAAGCACACTCCCGGTGCGTCACCGGAATGCCCGCGTAGGCCGGCCCGGCAATGCTGCTGGTGATGCCGGGCACCTCCTCAAAGGGTATGCCGCGCTCCGCCAGATAAAGGCCCTCTTCGCCGCCGCGGCCAAAAACGTAAGGGTCGCCGCCCTTTAGGCGCACCACGCGCTTGCCCGCCGCCGCCTTTTGATAAAGCAGTTCGTTAATCTGCGGCTGCGGCAGGGCGTGGTTGGCCGCCTGCTTGCCAACGTAAATCTTTTCGCAATCGGCAGGAGCCCGGTCAATCAGGTTGCTGTTAATCAGCCTATCGTAAACCAGCACCTCCGCCTGGGCAATGGCCTCCAAACCTTTCAGAGTAATCAGGCCAAAATCGCCGGGGCCGGCGCCCACCAGCCAAACATAGCCTCTGCTTTGCTTATTCTGCATATTATCCCTCGCTTGCTCATTTTTCACTCGCTCGTCCCTCACTCGCAATCAGCTCCTTTATCTTCTCCGCCAAGGCCCGGCCAAATTGCGCTTCCTGGCCTATCGAACCCCGCAGCGTTTGGCGGTAAAAATTCTGCTCCGTCTGAAAAAAGCCCTCAATTTCAAACTCCTGGCCCAGCAGACGGCAAAAAGCTCCCGTCGGCGCGTGGCAGCCGCCCTCAATATGGCGCAAAAAGGCCCGCTCCGCCAAAGCCTGCCGGTGGCTGGCCTCGTTGTGCAAGGGTTGCAGCAGGGCCAGAGTTTGCACGTCGCCCACGCGGGTTTCCAGCCCCAAAATGCCCTGCGCCGGGGCCGGCAGCATTTCCGCCGGCTCCAGCAGCAGGCCGCGCTCCGTAATCAGGCGGCCCAGGCCCAAACGCTGCAAGCCCGCTGCAGCCAGCAAAACGCCCTGCCAGCCGGCTTCCTCCGCCTTGCGCAGCCGGGTTTCCACATTGCCCCGAATGGGGGCCGTCCGCAAATCCGGCCGCAGGCGCTCCAGCTGGCAAATCCGCCGCAGGCTGCCGGTGGCAACCACGCCGCCCGCCGGCAAATCGGCCAGTTGCCGGGCCGGCACGCCGCCAAAGCAAATCAACACGTCGCGCGGGTCCTCCCGCCGGGGAGTGACGGCCATCTCCAGCCCCTCCGGCTGCTCCGCCGGCATATCTTTCAAGCTGTGCACCGCCAAATCAATCCGGCCGGTCAACAGGGCCTGCTCAATCTCCTGCACAAACACGCCCTTGCCGCCAAACTCATTTAACGGCTTGTCCTGCACCAAATCGCCCTGGGTTTTAATCACCCGGATTTCCGTTTTCAGCCCTGGATTGGCTGCCTCAATCTGCCGGGCTACCAGGCCCGTCTGGGCCAGAGCCAACTTGCTCCCTCTGGAGCCAATGTATAAGATTTTCGGTTTCATATTGCCCTCCTGTGTCCGCAATTTCCTGGATTTTCTGTTTAAGCCGGGGCAGCGGCACGGCCCCCAAGGTAGACAGCAAAGCCTGCTTAGCCGCCGGGTTGGCCGCGATTAGCCGCCGGCGTGCCTGGCCCAGCCATTCCAGCGTGGTTTCGTCATATTCCGCCAGCCAAGCAGCCAATTCCCGCTTCAGGCGTTTGGTTAAAAAAGGGGCCCGGCCGCCGCTGTAAAGGGCAGCGGAAAAGCCGCCGGCCTGCACCACGCCCGGCAAAACCAGCGTGCCCAGCTGCGGCTGGGAGGCGCAGTTGCAGGCCAGGCCCAGCTCCGCGCAGCGGGCGGCAATCTGGGCGTTCAGCTCCGCCTTGTCGGTGGCCGCCACCACCAGCGCATATTCCGCCAGAGGAAAATCCGCCGTATAGGCCTGCGGCAGCCAACGGCAGGACAAATCCTGCCAAAGCTCCTCCTGCCGGCTGGGGGCCAGCAGGGTGATAGCCGCGCCGCCAACCGCCAGCTGCGCCGCCTTGCGGGCCGCCACCGGCCCGGCCCCGATAACCAAAATCGGCCGGTCCTGCATTTCCAACATCACATGCACAAACATCGCCAATCACCCGTCTCACTTGTAATATTTGGCCCAATGCGCGCCGGGATAAAGCCCGCCGTACTTGATAAACCAAGCCAGGCAGTCGGCCGCCAGCTGCAAATCGGGGATAGCGTGCATTTTGGGCACCGGCGTTTGCCCGCCAATCTCCGGCGGCGCGTCCGCCAGATTGCCCTCCTCCGCCAGGTTAAAAATCGAATACCAGCAAGCGTTATCCTTATCCTCCCAGGTAAGGGTGGCCCAGCCGTCGGCGCAGTCCAGCTCCATAAAATCCTCCTCGCCCCAGTATTCCGGCGAGGCGACAACGCAGCTAACTTTACCCTCACTCACCCGGCTCAGCAGCTTTTGCAGATAGGGCACGTCAATATCCGGGGCTACGCGCTCCCGGCCGTCCGCGTCAATATGCAGCGCCTTGTAGGGCGGCGCAATGTCAATCGTATCGCCCACCGGCTGCGGCGCAATAATCTCATATTCCGGCACGTCCGCGCCCCGGCTGCGCTCCGGGTAGGTTTTCACCTGCAAGGGCAGTGCCAAAAGCGCCTGCCGGTGCAGCAGCTGCCGCTCCGCCGGCAGGTGCACCAAATGCAGCTGAGGCAAACCCGCCAAAATACGGCAATCCCGAAAGTCGGTGCGGCTTAAATCCAGAATTTCCAGCTCCCGCAGCTTCTTCAAAAAGCCGAAATCGCCAAACTCCTGCGCCGGCAGCTGCAAAAGCTGCAACTGCTTCAGGCCGGCCAAAAGTGGGCCCGCGGCAAAGTTGGTGCGGGAAAGGCCCAGCTGGCGCAGATTCCGGCAGTGGGCTAAAAAGCTGAAATCAGCCAGCCGAAGCTCCGGCAAAAACAGGCTGCGCAGATTGACCGCCTCCGCCAGCAGCTGCCAGTTGCCCGGCTCCGGGGCCAACCAGTCTGGCCAATCGGGATAAGCGCCGGGGATAAAATAATCCAGATCGAGGAATTTTAAATCCGCCAAATCCGCCGGGGTTTCCAGCCGCTTGCCCAGCATATTCTGAATCCAAAAAAGCAGGCTGGGGTCCACACCGCGCCGGGCATCACCCACAGTCGGCGGCTGCGGACGGCTGCCGTCTAAGGTGCCGGTGCGGATAAAATTGCCCAAAGCCTGGGCCATCTGCTCATTATCAGTAAAAACCAGCGCAGGCTGGGCCGGGGCCTCTCGGCTGGCCCGGCGGCGCAAAGGCTGGCCCAAGGTATATTCGTCCAGCCGCTTAAAAAAGGCACAGGCCCGCTCCCTGTCCAACAGGGCCGCGCCGCAACCGCAGCCCTGCGGATAGTAGCAGTTATGCCAGGCGTCCGCCAGCCGGTGGCGGTTTAAGCCGTCAAGCTCGTCCGCCGGCTGAAAAGGCGTTAAGTAAACGTTATGCAAATGGCCCTGCCGCACCAGCCCCAGCAGCAGGCCCACCAGCTGCGCCGTCAGCTGCTCGCCCTCCAGAATCAGCAAATTAAAATGGTTCAGATAAGGCTGCAACTTGGACGGCAGTTTAAGCCCCTGCTGAAAAGAGGCGCACAGATAATGCACGTAATATTTTTCCAACATAAAGCCCTCCTCGCCAAAAGTTTAATCGTCAACGCTTAACCGTGAAAAAGCTCCTGCAAAACCTGCGAATAATGCTCGCGCTTGGCCGCGTCGTCCATCGTTTTCAGCGAGAGGATTGGGTTGCGCACCGCCTTGCGCAGGGCCGATTGCATTGTGCGGCTGATGATTTTGCGCTCGCGCTCGCTGACCTCGATTTTCTGAAAGAGATATTTCAAATGCTCCTCGGCGATTTCGTCCACCGATTGATTGAGCGTTTTGATGACCGAATCCTGCTCGGATAGCTCCAGCCAGCGCTGAAAATCCGCCGCGTAGCTGCTGATTAGGGCCTCCGCCTGCTCCGTCAGCAAAAGGCGACTGGCGGCGTTGCGCTCGGCCAGCTTTTGCAGCACGTCGATGTTGGCCACGTGGTAGTTGGGCAGCTCGTTTAGGCACTCGTCAATGTTGCGCGGGATAGACATATCCAGCAGATACAGCGGCCGGCAGCGCGGCGGGCATTCCTCGCGGCGCAAAATCAGGTGGGGGCAGCTGGTGGCGGCGATGACCAAATCGGCCTCCGGCAGAGCCTCCCTGGCCTGACTGGAGGGCAGATAGCGAACACCCGGCCGCTCGGCGCAGGCCGCCTGGGCGGCAGCCGCGCTGCGGTTGCAGATGGTGATTCCGGCCAGGGGCAGCTCCTTGGCGTAGCGGAAAAACAGCTGGCCAATCTCGCCGAAGCCAATCAGCAGCAGGTTTTTGCCGGCAAAGCCGCCCGCCTGCTCCTCCAGATATTTCAAGCCGATGTAGCCCGGCGAGAGGGGAATCTCCGAGATTTTCAGGCTGCTCTTAACCTCCTTGGCGCACTTGATAGCCTCCTGAAACAGGTGGTTGAAGCATTTGTCCGTGTTATGAAAACGGTGGGCGAACTCGTAGGCCCGCTTCAGCTGGCGCAGGATTTCGTCCTCGCCAGGAATGGCCGATTCCAACCCGGCGGCCACCCGGAAGATGTGACGCACCGCCGCCTCGCCGCTCAGCTGGTGGGCAGCCTCCGGCAGGCGGCCCAGCCCAAAGTAATCCACATAGCGCTGGCAAATGCGCCGCCGGCACTCCGCCAGCTGCGCCTCGTCGGAGCCAGGCAGCAGATAGTAGACCTCGCTGCGGTTGCAGGTGGAAAGAATCACCACCTCCGCCGCCCCCTGCTCCATTATAATAGAAGAAAACTCCAGAATATGCGTTTCCGAGAAAGCCACCAGCTCCCGCACCGCGGCGGCGCATTGGTGGTCGATGCCTAAAACATTAATCTGCATTGCCCGCCTCCTCTTTCATTCTCATTCTGCGCTGCCGGTAAATCGCCGCTTTCCGCAAAAAGTTGGCGGCAGCCTGAGGCTCCGTCCACAGATTAAAGTGAGGATAACCGCCTAAGGTGTTGTAAATCTGCCAGCCCTCCTGCCAGCCGCGGCGGCCGTCTGGCTTCTGCACCCGGAAAAAGGTGGGCCAGTCCGCCCCCAGGCTGTCCGCCTTGCGCTGGGTGTAGTGAAACTCGTGCCCGCGCAGGCGCAGCGGCCGGTCAGCGCACAGCAGGGCGAAATCACTCAGCTGCGCCTCGATATAGCCAAAGTGTTGCAAGCGGTCGGTCATCTCAAAATCAAACGGGAAGATACCAACCAGCGGCCAGCTTTCCCCCGCCATTTCCATACTCCGCCCCAAGTAGATAAAGCCGCCGCATTCCGCCAGGCAGGGCAGGCCAGCCGTAAGCCTGGCGTACAAATCCGTCAGCATACTTTGGTTGCCGGAAAGCTCCCGCAGGTGCAGCTCCGGATAGCCGCCGCCCAGCAGCAGCCCGTCCAAATCCGGCGGTAGCTCCCTATCGGCCAGCGGGCTGAACGGCACCAACTGCGCGCCCAGCTGCTCCAAAAGTTCCAAACTATCCTGATAATAGAAGTTAAAAGCCGCGTCGCGCGCCAGGCCAATCCGCACCGGCGCATAGCCCTTGGCCGGCAGGCTGGCCGGCAAATCAGGCGGCTTCGGTTGCGGTAGCGGCTCCGGCAGCTGGGTGGCCGCCAGCAAGGCCGGCAAATCACAGCTTTGGCTAATCTGCGCCGCCAGCAGTTGCAGCTTTTGTGGCAAATCGCCCACCTCGCCGCTGCAAAGCAGGCCCAAATGCCGTTCGGAAAGGGCCGCTTCCGGCAGCCGGGGCAGCCAGCCGAACACCGGCAGACCACATTCCCGCTCAATAATCTGCTTGGCATACTGATAGGACATTTCATTTTTAAGATTATTCAGCAGCACCCCGGCCACGGCCAGCGGCCGGCCGCTTTTAGCCAGGGCAAAATCACGAAAGCCATTCACCAAAGCCGCCAGGGAAAGCGACATGCCCCGCGCGTTCACCAACAGCACCACCGGCACCTGCAAAAGCTGGCTGACGTGGGCCGTGCTCCCCTCGATACTGTCCGGGCGCAGGCCGTCGTAAAGGCCCATCACGCCCTCCACCACGGCCACGTCGGCGTCCGCGCTGTTTTTGGCAAACAGATAGCGCAGGGTGTTCTCCGGCAGCATATAAGCGTCCAGATTGCGCGAGGGCCGGCCGCAGGCCGCCGTGTGATACATCGGGTCGATATAATCCGGCCCCACCTTGAAAGGCTGCACGGTGTGGCCCTGGCTGCGCAGGGCCGCCATCAGGCCCATCGCCAGGGTTGTTTTGCCGCTGCCGCTTTGGGTGGCCGCCAGAATAAATGCAGATTTCGCCATTTTATACGATAACCTCCTCAACGATTGCCGTATATCATCTTCTCCAACTCCGCCAGGCTGTGGCAGGCCTGGGCTTCGCCCACCTCCGCCGGCGGCCGGTCAATCAGCAGCAGCGGAATGCCCAGCTGCTGGGCGGCCGCCAGCTTTTGCGGCACCCCGCCGGTGCGGCCGCTATCCTTGGAAACAATGGCCGCCGCCTGGCACTGCCGGGCCAGGGCCACGTTCAGCTCCACGCTGGCCACGCCTTTCATCGCAAAGATATGGCCGGGGTCGATATGAAGAGCCTCCAGCTCCTGCAAAATACGGCTTTCCGCCAGC
The DNA here is from genome assembly GCA_021769035.1 of Bacillota bacterium. GTDB lineage: Bacteria > Bacillota > Dehalobacteriia > UBA4068 > UBA4997 > Avidehalobacter. The sequence goes on from JAETTP010000036.1 coordinate 12,025, forward strand.
ACCCGCAGATAAAACCGCTGCCGAAAATCCGGCAGGCAGCTAAACGGGGCCAGATTTTTGCTACCAATGGTCAGCAGAATATTGCCCGCAATCTGGCGGCAGGCAGCCGCCGCCGCGGCAAAATCGGCAAAATGCAAACAGCCCTCCGCCGCCGAAGCCGGCCTTTCAAAGCGCAGATAAGCCACGCCCTGGCCGGCCGCCGCCGCTTTGGCGTTGCGGCTGACCTCCACCGCAAAGGGGTGGCTTAAATCCACCACAAAATCCGGCTGCTCCGCCGCCAGCAGGGCGGCAAAGCCCGCCGCGTCCAGCGCGCCAGGGTGCAGGCGCAGGCCCGGCCGTGAGGCCAGGCAATCCGCCCCCAGCTGGCTGAAAGTGGTCGCCAAAATCTCCACCCCGGCCGGCTGCCGGGCCACAAACTCGGCGGCGTCCGCCGTGCCGGCAATCACCAAAAGGCGGGTCATCGCCCGGCCTCCGGCTGCTCCGGCTGCTCCGCAGATAGATAACCCCGCGGGGTGATGATTTTCGGCCCGGCCACCGTCTGCTGAATATAGGTCTGGCTGTTGCCTACGAACACGGTGGAGAACATATCCACCTGGGTTTCGTCCAGCTCCGCCAGCGTGGTGACGATGGCCTGCTCGCCGTCGCGCCCGATATTCTTCACAACGCCAACCGGGGTTTTGGGAGCTTTGTAGCGGCCCAAAAGCTGGCGGGCCCGGCCCAAAAGCTCCGGCCGGCCGTGGCTGCGCGGGTTGTAAAGCACCACGCAAAAATCCGCCTCCGCCGCCGCCAGCAACCGCTTTTCAATCTTCTCCCAAGGGGTCAGGCGGTCGGAAAGGCTAATCACCGCAAAATCGTGCATCAGCGGCGCGCCCAGCAAAGCCGCGCCGGAGCTGGCCGCCGTAATGCCCGGCACCGGCACCACCTCCACCGGCAACCCCTCTGCCAGCTGCAACACCAACCCGGCCATACCGTAAATGCCCGCGTCGCCGCTGCTCACCATCGCCACCGTTTTGCCGGCCTGCGCCTGCGCCAAAGCCTGCTGGCAACGCTGCACCTCGCCGGTCATGCCCGTCTGGAGATATTCCTTGTCCGGAAAAAGCGGTTTAATCAGCTTCAAATACGTGCCGTAGCCGGCAATCACCTGCGCTTCCTGCAAGGCGGCCCTGGCCTTTGGGGTCAGCTGGTCGGCCGCGCCGGGGCCAATGCCCACCACGTAAAACTTTGTTTGCATTTCAAAACTCCTTTTTGCTCATTTATTCTTGTGGATAAAAATTAAATTTATGCTTTTTTTTGGCCAAACTGAACGTAATTCCCGGATATTTTGCCTTTTCAACCAGCAGATAGGAAGCCCGGTCGGCGCCCAAAGCAGCCGCGGCGGCGGAAACGCTAGGCGTGCCCGTCATTTCCTCCACAAAGGCGGAATATTCCCCCAGATCCATTCTCTCGGTCTGTTGGCGCAACTCCGCCGCGCTGTAGGTGCAAAAAGGCACGTCCAAATACTCAGCCAGGGCAATCAGCCCCGGCTCGTTGGCCTTGATGTCAATCGAGCACAGCTTGTAGACGGCCTCCGGCTGGATTTTATTACTCGCCAGGAAATGCTCCGCCGCTCCAATCAGCGCCCTGGCAGAAACGCCGCGGCGGCAGCCCACGCCCAAAGCCAGGCAGCGCGGCGCCAAATGCAAAATATGTTCCGCGCCGGCAAAGCTGAAAGTAGCCGGTGCTTTGTAATCAATAACCACCAAATTCGGCTCCGGCGAAACATCCTTAAAATAGCAATCCACCAGCTCCTTTGGCCAATCATCTTCACTGGGCAGCGTCGATAAGCAGCAGGAAACCGCCACCCTTTGGCCGTTCACCAGCGCGCCGCTGATATACTTCAGCTCCTCAATGTTGACAATATGGCAATCGTTCTGCTTAGCCAGCAAATCAAAAGCCAGCTGCTGGTTTACATCGGTGGAAGTCGTAATCACCGCCTGCGTCCAGCAGGGATACATATCCGCCAACTGCTGGGCCAGCTCATTGGCCCCGCCCAAATGCCCGGAAAGCAGGCTGATAACATAACGGCCGTGCTCGTCCATCACCACCACGGCCGGGTCCTGCGTTTTGTGCACGATATACGGCGCAATGGTGCGGACGACAATCCCCGTCGCCATAATCATCACAAACCCCTCGTATTGGCTGTAAATCTCGGCCATCAGCTCTGCCAGCCGGCAGTCAAAGTGGCGCTCGTCGGCGCGGGTTTGCTGGCCGGGGTCCAGCTCCGCCGCCTCCCGCTTCAAATATATATCCGCCTGCGGCAGCAAATCGCCATAGCGGCGGGCCGTGCGGCAGCCGCCCCTAGTCAGGGCGACAATCGCCAGCTTCATTTTAATATTTTCCATATCTAATCTATCTCCACTAATACTCTATCCCACAATTAAGCCAATCATCAGACCTTGTTGGCCGCAATAATGGTAATCGGGTTGAGGGCCTGCATTAAATGCTTGCGGCCGGCCTGGCGGCTGCGGGCCACGGCCACCTGCACAACCTCCAAATCCTGGCAGCCGACGGCCTGCAAAGCGGCCATTGCCTCCGCCACGGATTCCAGCGTGACGGCGGAAACCACCACTCGTAAGGGCTGCGGTTGGCTGCACACCTGGGCCGCAATGGCGGCCAAATTGCCACTGCTGCCGCCGATAAACAGGCAATCGTAGCCCTCAGGCGGGGCGGGCGGCAAAGCCTCCGGCGCGGCCCCCTCAATCAGGGTAACGTTATCCAGGCCAAATTTAGCCAGGTTGCGCCGGCAGAGCGTCTGGGCCTGCTGGTTGAGCTCCAGCGTCCAAACATGGCCGGCATGCGCCGCCAAAGCGGCCTCCACCGTAACTGAGCCGGTGCCGGAGCCAATCTCCAGCAGGCGGCTGTTCTCCCGCAGGCGCAGCTTGCTGGTGATGACGGCCCGCACCTCGCTTTTCGTCATCGGCACCGGGCGTTCGCCCTCCGTCTGCCGCTCAAAAAGCTCGTCCGGCAAGCCGGCCGGCAGATAGGGCCAAGGCCGCGCCTCCGGCCCGGCGTTTTCCACCAACATCAGGCTCAGGGGCGCAAAGCTTTGTCCGGCAATCTGCGACGGCAGCCCGGTGACGACGCGCTCGTCCGGGTACGACAAATTTTCGCCCACGGTGAGGGTCAGCTCCGCAAAATCCAGGGCGGCCAACCGGGCGGCAATGGCCTGGGGCGAGTTCTCGCCGCCGGTGAAAATGGCCGTCGCCCGCTCCCGCATTACGGTGTTCAGCAGGTTGGCGTTGCTGGCCCCGTGCATAGTGATAATTTTCAGCTCGTTCAGATTGAGTCCCCGTCGGGCCAGCAGATATTGCAGGGAGCTAATGCCCGGCAGCACGCCAAAGGGCACCTCCGGCAGCTTCTTTTGCAGATAAGCCCGCACGCTGAACAGGCTGGTGTCGCCGCTGGCCAGCACCACCAGGCGGCGGCTTTGCCAGCTCTCCCGGATATACTCCGCCACCTGGGCCAGGCCGCGGTCAATCACCAGCGTTTCCTGCCCCGGCCGGGCCAGCTCCGCCAAATTGCGCCGGCCACCAATCAGCACCTTCGCCTGCGCAATCAGCTGCTGAGCCAACGGATAGATATAAGCCGCGTCCCCAGGGCCAATGCCGATAATATAGGGGGTGGGCGGTTGGTTATTCGTCATTATGCTTCAGCTCCTTCAAAAATTGGTCGGCCTGCGGCTGCTTATAAAGCAGGCGGTTGTCGTCGCCAAACAGAATGGTGGCGATTTCCAGCTCGCCATAGCCGTAGAGCGCGGCCCGGCTGGCCGCCCGCTCCGCCACCTGCTGATAAACCCGCTCCGCCAGCCCGCCGCCGGCCTGCTCCAGCAAAGCCGCCGCGGCCGAGGTAGTAGTGCACTGGTAAAGCTGGGCCAAAAGCGGCTGCCCGGCCCCGGCCAGCGCGGCATAAGCCGTCAGGGTTTCCAGCCGGCCGTCCGCCACGCGGCTGTGGGTGTTGAAAATGCCGGCGCTCACCTTAACCAGCTTGCCCAGGTGGCCGATGAGCAGCAGCCGCCGAAAGCCCAACTGGCGGGCTTCGTCCAGCATAAAGCCCAGATAATTGCTGATTTTGACAACCTGAGTTTCGTCAATGCGCTGGCTGCGCAGAAATTGCAGGCCGTAATTGCCAAAGGCCAAAATAGCCGCCTGATAACCGCGGCCCGCCAGCACGTGCAGCTCCAGGCGCAGACTTTCCTGCAAAGCCGCCTCCGACATCGGATTGACAAGGCCGGTGCTGCCCAAAATGGAAAGGCCGCCCACAATGCCCAGCCGCGGGTTGAAGGTGCGGCGGGCCAACTCCTCGCCGCCGGGGGCGGAGATGAGCACCTCCGCGTCCCAGCCCGGCGGCAGTTGCGCCTGCACGTTTTGGGCAATCATCGCCCGGGGAACCGGGTTGATAGCCGCCTCGCCCACCGGGATTTTCAGGCCGGCCAGCGTCACCCGGCCAACTCCCTGGCCGCCCTCGATTTGCACCCGTCCGCTGCCAGGGGCAAGGCGCACCTGGGCCACAATGTTCAGCCCGTGGGTGACGTCCGGGTCGTCTCCGCCGTCCTTGGTGATTGCCGCCAGCGCGCCGTCCGCCTCCAGCCGGGCCTCGGCCAGCGGCAGCTGCAAAAGCTGGCCCTGCGCCAAACCCGGCAGCTGCACCTGCACCTGCTGCACCAGCTCCCGGTGCAAGGCCATATAAGCGGCCGCCGCCGCTGCTCCGGCCGCGCAGGTGCCGGTGGTGTAGCCCCGGCGCAGTTGTTTGCCGCCAACGTCAATGGAACCTAAATCTGTCAGAATATTGTTTTTTCCCATTTAATAAACCTGCTTTATTACTTATCAAAGATGATCGTTTATTAGTCGTATATAGACTGTCAAGAAATGTTCAGATTTGAATGATTTCACAAGCGAAAAGAGGAGGCGTACTAATAGTACGTTGACGATTTGAGCGCCGTGAAGAGTTCAAAGATGGGCGTTTATTGGCAGTCTAGGCAGCCTAGCATTAGAGCGTTAATAACCGCCGCCGCCACATTGCTGCCGCCCTTGCGCCCCTTGGCGATAATATAAGGCACGTCCAGCTCCATAAACAGCTCCTTGGCCTCCACCACGTTCACAAAGCCCACCGGCACGCCAACCACCAACGCCGGTTGCAGTTTGCCGGCCAAAACCAAATCGCGCAGGGCCAGCAGGGCGGTGGGCGCGTTGCCCACCGCAAAAATGCGGTTTTCCGGCTTGGCCGCCGCCAGCTGCATAGCCACCGCCGCCCGCGTTATCCCCTGGGCCTTGGCCTGCTCCGCCACCTCCGGCGCATCGATATAACAGGCCTTGGCGCAGCCCAGCTTGCTCAAATTGCGCTGGTTAATGCCGGCAAAAGCCATTCTGGTGTCCGTCACCACAGTGCAGCCGCCGCGCAGGGCCGCCTGCGCCTGGGCCACCGCGCCGGGGCTGAAAACCAAATTGTCGGCGTAATCAAAATCGGCGCTGGTATGAATAACCCGCTTCACAATCCCCTGTTGCTCCGCCGGAATTTGAGCCAAGCGTTCCTCGCCCAAAATTTCACTGATAATCTCAAAGCTGCGGCTTTCAATCAGCTGGGGTTCAATAATCGTTATTTCCGTCATCGGTTAAACCTCTCTTTCCAAATATCGCAAAACAAAATATCTTAGCCTGTTGAGGGCATCTATACTTAAATATCACACCAAACTCCACAGATAGAAAAAGGAGAACAACACCGCCGCCAAAATCACGCTCCAGTTCAAAATGCGGCAGGTTGTGGTGTAATCGGCCAGCTGCGGCTCCCGCCGCTCGTCGCCAATGGTGGGCTTAACCACCAGCTTACCAAAGTAGTAGCTGGGGCCGCCCAGGCGCAGGCCCAAAAGGCCAGCCACCACGCTCTCCGATTGGGCGCTGTTGGGGCTTTTATGGGCGTAGCGGTCGCGCCACCAAATGCGCCAACCAGCCGCGGCGTCCAACCCCAGCATACCGCCGGCCAGCAGCATCAGCATTGCGCCCAGGCGGGCCGGCAGAAAATTCGCCACGTCGTCCAGGCGGGCCGCGCAGGTGCCAAACTCGCGGTAACGGTCATTTTTGTAGCCCACCATTGAATCCATTGTGTTGACAGCCTTGTAGAGCCAGGCCCCCAACACCGCGCCCAGGCCGCCGCCGGCCAGATAGCCCAGGCCCATATAGAACAGCGGCGAGAGCACCCCGTCAATCGTGTTTTCGGCAATGGTTTCCAGCGTGGCTTTGATTATTTGCTGCCGGTTCAGGTTTTCCGTATCCCGCCCCACCACGTAGGAGAGCATTTGGCGGGCTCGCGGCAGGTTGCCGGAACGCAGAGCGCTGATGACGTAGCCCGGCTCCACCTGCAAGGAACGCCAGGCCAAAGCCGCATACAGCAGATAGACAATCACGGCCGCCCGCAGCCAGGGCCAACGGGCCAAAATCAACAGCAAAGCCAGCAGCACGCCCGCCACCGTCGCCAGCGTGGCCAGCACCAGCAAGCAGCCCTGCCGAAAAGCAGATTGGCCGTAGCGCTGGGGGTAAAACAGCTTTTCGTAAAATGCAATCAGCTTGCCCACAGCCACCACCGGGTGCGGCAGCCATTTGGGGTCGCCCAGCAGATAATCCAGCAGCAAGGCCAGATAAATTGACACTTCATATCACCTTTTCCCAGAGATTTTAGCTTTTTAAGCTAAATTTTATCCAAACTTTACTTCCCAAAATAATTTTTTATCTAAACTTACTAATTTGCCTTTTCAAACCTCTTTATTGATAATTGACATAATATAGTCAATATCCAAATACTGCCGGGCGTAATCGGCCAACCGTTGATACTGCGCTTCCTTTTGGGCCTGCGTATCCACCAGTGGCCGCTCCGGCAACCCCTTGGCCCGGCGGATTTGGTTCAGCCAAACCGTGCGGAAGTTGTCGTTGTGGAACACATTGTGCAGATAACTGCCGGCCCGGCGCAAATCAGCCGTGGCCGCGCCCTCCGGCAGCCCCTCGGCCAGCTGCCAAAGCGGCTGCACCGCCGCAGATTCAATTTCCGTGCAGCCCAGATGAATTTCATAGCCCGTCACTGGCATTTGGGCCGTCAGCGGGTGGCAGCCCACCGCCTGCACCTGGCTCACCGCCTTTTTGGCCTGGAAGCGGGTGGTGGTGGGCAGCAGGCCCAAACCCTCCTTAACCGCGCCGGGCTGAAAATCCACGCCCTCCTCGTCAATCAACTGCCGGCCCAGCATTTGATAGCCGCCGCAAATGCCAAAAACAAAGCCTTGGTAAGCGCGCAGCCGGGCGGCCAGGCCGCTTTGCTCCAAATGCAACAAGTCGCCAATGGTGCTTTTGGTGCCGGGGATAATAATTGCATCAAAACTTTCCAGCGCAGTAAAATCATCGACAAAGCGAATGTTCACGTCCGGCTCGTACTGGAAAATCTCCATATCCGTGTGGTTGGAGATGTAGGGCAAGCGCACAATGCCCAGCTCCACCGCCTGCCCCGGCCGCGCGGCCGAGATATGCTGGAAGTTGATGCTCAGCGAGTCCTCGCCCTCGATATGTACGTCCTCCAGGTAGGGCAGCACGCCCACCACTTTAATGCCGGTGTAGTCCTCAATCCAGCGCACGCCGTCCGCAAACAGGGAGAGGTCGCCCCGGAACTGGTTAAAAATCAGCCCCTTAACGCGCTGGCGGTCCTCGCCCAGCAGCTCCAGCGTGCCCACAATAGAGGCAAAGGAGCCGCCCCGGTTGATGTCCACCACCAGCAGCACCGGCACGTCGGCCTCCCGCGCCACCCGCATATTGACAATTTCCCGCGCGTTCAGGTTCACCTCCGCCGGGCTGCCCGCGCCCTCAATCACAATCATATCGTAATTTTCCGCAATAATTTGCAGCCCCTTGCGCACCGCCTGCAAGCCCTCCGTCAGCGTGAAGTTGCGGTGATATTCGCTGCCGGGCATCGTTTTCAGCACCTGCCCAAAAAGCACAATCTCCGAGCCGGTTTCCTGCCGGGGTTTCAGCAAAATGGGGTTCATATAGGTTTCCGGCCGCACGCCCGCCGCCTCCGCCTGCACGCCCTGGGCCCGGCCGATTTCGCCGCCGTCCCAGGTGACATAGGAATTGTTAGCCATATTCTGGCTTTTGAACGGCGAAACATGAAAGCCCTTGTCCGCCAGCACCCGGCAAAGGGCCGTCGCCACATAGCTTTTACCTGCGTCGCTGCTGCAACCCTGAATCATAATACCCTGCATTAAAAAACGCCCTCTCTTTTAATACTCAATATGAACAATTATACCTTATTTCACGCCAAAAAACAAGCTATAAATCAAAAATCTGCACAAAACACGGAGGGCATAAAAAAACCACCCGCACTGCTTGACAAAACAGCGCGGGTGTATTACAATATAACTAGGTGATGTCGGCAAACGGCTGACCTGGTTTAGTTTTATTTAATTATTA
>JAETTP010000037.1 GCA_021769035.1 Bacillota bacterium
AACCAATCGTTCTGCGCCGCTGGCTTGAACTCTTGGGGCGTCAGTTGAACACTACTTCCCGAAGAATTATCTCCTCCGCCTGATTGTGCAGGCTGTTCATCAGGCCTGTCCAGCGCAGGGGATTTTCCACTTTGAAGTTTTCGGCTATCCCGGCTGTCACCGTCAATTCTTTCATCATCTGCGTCAATCTGCACCGGGCTGTTTCCTCTATCTCCAGCAGGTGGCTGTTTAGCTGGCCGTTCACCGAGAGAGCCGTCCACAGAATCGGCCTGTTTTCCCTTAGATAATCCCTCCGCAACAGTGCGTATTTGCCCAACGGCTTCATTTCCTGCTCGCTCATACTCAATTCCGGCAACAGATAATCGCCTGCTTGTAGATAAGTCAATTCCGCCATTTTCCTTATTCCTTTCTCTTTCATAATTTTTTACCACAACTTCAATTTGCCGCAAAACCTGCTCGCTGCAATCGCTGACCGCAGCGCCCAGTGTTGCCACCGTAGCCGGCGTATTAAAGTCAAAGATACTCAAAAACTCCTCGTGTTCAAAATAGATATTCGGTTCTAAGTCGCAGCGGGAAAGCAGGGTATAGGCAATGCTCACTTCCGCCGCCTCCAGATAGCTGGCCGCAATATCTTCCTTTGGTAGCCGGGATAGAGCGCTACCATAAACTTCGGCCAATATATCCTCCTGATTTTGCTGCCAATATTCCTCCGCCATTTCTACGGCAATGCTCCGGAGCTGTCCGGCCAGACCGTTTTCTGCGAACACGCCGTATTCTCGCTCCAATGCTGTTGTTACCGCCTGTTCGTGCCGCTGCTCATCATATTGCCACAGGTATGGTTTTCGCCTGCCGCCGGTATCGGATATATCAAAGACATATTTAAGCCGGGGCTGGCTGCCGCTTTCGTCAATTAAGGCAATGCCCTTGGAGCCTCGCCGCACATACCGCTGCATCCGATTATTCCAGAAGTCATATTCGGCGCAGGCTTCCGCCTCCGGCCTTTGGGCGTAGATTAAAAGCTGCTCCGCAAAGGGGTATTTATACAGCCTGCCGGCCAGCCGCAGAAAATCCGTCCATTGCTCCCGGCTGGCTGTAATCTGCCGGGCTGTATCCCCGGACAGGATTGCATAGCTTTGCACCTTGTTTAGCATAAATCATTTCACCTCCAAATTCAAACTTGTTATCACGCTTAATAAAATGAGCTTTTTAAGGCCAATTTTCGGCTTTAAGGATAAACTGTACGCATAAGCTGAAAATTGACCTTGGCAAACCTTATAGAATAGGGTTTGTATAGCTTCTAAAAGCTCATTTTTGTATGCGGTTTTCCCGGCGTGTTTGCTCATATCCGGCTTGTCTTTTGCGCCGCTTGATTACTGCACAAGCCGGGCAATATTTTGCCCGATTGGATTTGGTCTGCAACGGTTTGCCGCAAATCACACACCGGCGCACACTGGGCGTTTTTAATATTTCCGCTTGCAACGCCCGACACTCCTTGTCCGGCAAAACCGCCTCCCGAAAATAATTGCAAAGCAGGGTATAGGAAACATATTGCGGGCAAAGGCTGTCTAAAATCAGGCAGCGGCCATTGTCATAATTGGCGCAAAGTTTTCTAATTAAGCGCCTTGCCTGCCTGAGCTGGCTTTCTGTCAGTATTTCAGCCATTCTTTTTACCTCGCTTGACCGGCGGAAACAACGCTTCAGCGCCGGGAACCGCCCGGCAATCCCGAACCAGACCGCTTACCAAATCCTCAATACCTTGCATAAATTCTTCCTCACTCAAACTACCGTTTTCAACCTCCAATAATCTTTGCTCCCATTCGGCGGTGAGCAGGGGAGATTGCAATTCCTCCGGCAGAACGGTAATTAAAGCCTGTCCCAGCTTTGTGGGCAGCAGATTAGCCGCTTTTTTACTCTTTTTGCGCTCCAGCAGCCCCACATTCACCAGCTTTTCCAAAATGCCGGCTCTGGTGGCCGGAGTGCCAATACCTTTGCGCTGTATATCTTGCGGCATATTTTTATTACCGGCCTTTTCCATTGCCGCCAAAATCGTATCCTCGGTGAAGTGGGCTTTAGGCTCGGTTTTGCCCTGTTTAATCTTTGCCGCTTCAACAGCCAACTGCTGCATCTCGCTCAAATCACAATTTAATTTATCCCCGGCCTTATCCTTGGGGCAATATTGCTGCCAGCCGTAATCCAAAACCTCCTTATAGCTTGCAGAAAAAGAGGTTCCGGCGCACTCGGCGACAATTTTAGTCTGCACATAGCGACAGGAAGCCGCCACCGCCCGGAGCAGTCCCAAACAAACCAATCCCAGAACAGCATTTTCACCTTTAGGCAATTCTTTAGCCTTATCTGCGGTTAAGGTTTTAGTTGGCACAACAGCGTAATGATCGCTCACTTTAGCGTTATTGCAGACCTGCACTGCCAGAATTTCCGCCGGAGCAATCAGGCCGCAAACTGCCGACGCTGTCTGAACCAAATCTGGCACAATATTTTGCATATCCTCCGTTAGGTAGCGGCTGTCAGTTCTGGGATAGGTTACCAATCGCTTTTCATAAAGCGATTGCAGATAATCCAGCGTTTGTTGAGCAGTATAGCCCAACCTGCGGTTGGCTTCACGCTGCAAAGCGGTTAAATCGTAAAGCAGGGGAGGATTTTCGCTTTTCTCCTGCCGCTCCACCTGCCTAATTATTAAAGCACCGTTTTCACAGACTGCCGCCAAATCTGCTGCCGCCTTTTTATCTGTCATCTTCTCGCTGGTTAATTTCAAATCGCCACACTGGATTTCCACGCTGTAAAAGGTTTCCGGTTGAAAAGCGGCAATTTCTGCCTCCCTTGTTACAACCATAGCCAGCGTTGGCGACATCACCCGGCCAATATGCAAAGTCCGGCCATAGAGCAGCGAGAAAAGCCGGGTAGCGTTGATACCCACCAGCCAATCCGCTTTAGCCCGGCAGAGCGCCGCCCGGTAAAGCCCCACAAAATCTTCGCCCGGTTTAAGGTTAGCAAACCCCTCCCGAATAGCTGTTTCTTCCATACTGTTTATCCAAAGCCGCTTAATGGGCTTGCTGCACCCGGCCAGGTGATAGACGCTCCTAAAAATAAGCTCGCCCTCTCGCCCGGCGTCGCAGGCATTGATAACTTCGCCCACGTCGCTTCGGCGCAGCAGCTTTTTGAGGATTTCAAACTGCCCTCTGGTGCTTTCCGCAACCGTCATTCGCCATCTGCTGCCGAGCAGAATTGGCAAATCCTCCCTGCGCCATTTAGCGTAATTTTTGTTATATACCTCTGGAGCGGCCAAACCAGCCAAATGCCCAACGCACCAGCTTATGATATAACCGTCGTTTTCAATATAACCCTCCTTGCTGCCTTTAATGTTAAGCGCATTTGCTATTGCAAAGGCAACCGACGGCTTTTCGGCAATCACCAATTTTAATTTTTCTTCCAAATTAATCTCTCCTTTTTATTTGAATATAGCAATAGCCGCCCTGCGATCCAAAATCATATCGCAAGGCGGCCATTCTGCTATTTCATTTTAATGTATTCCTTTCTTCAAAATTATCTGTTCCAACTCTCAACTGCTTTTTCCTTATCCACTACCGCATTGTGGCTGTTAGCCGCTTCCAGAATAGCGGCGTATGCCCAATGCTTGGCGTAAACGTCGCTGAATGTGTTAAGCCTGCGGCCATTATTAGAGATATATTCGCTGTCCGCAGAACGCCCCAGCAGGTTATTGATGAGGGTTACCGCCTCGGCTCTGGTAATTTTACTTTCAGCCTTAAAGCTGCCGTTGCCGTAACCCTGCACCCAGCCATAAAGAGCAGCGTCTTGAATGTACTCTGCCGCCCAATAACCGCTTTCCACATCGCTAAACCTAGTATCGACGGCTTTGTTGGTTTTAACAGTCGTGTTATCCGCCGTCTTACCGGTAACTTCAAAGAAGCGCACCGCCATAGCCGTCAGCTCCGCCCGGCTAATATCCTCGTTAGGACGGAAAGTGGATTTTTCGCCAACAATAACACCGTAACCGGTCAGATAATTTACATAATCCGCATACCAAGCATTAACCGTTGTGTCGGTAAAGTTGGTGTATTTGGCCGGAGAGATATGCTCGCCCTTAGCCTCGGCCAGCAGACGGGCAAAGATAGCCGCCGCTTCAGCTCTGGTCATCTGATTTTCTGGGCGGAAAGTGCCGTCGGTATAGCCCACAATGTAGGCGCTGTGCCGCTCGGCTGTTGCCGGAGTTTCTGGCAAAATAAGCTCGCCGTCCTTATCCGTTTCACCGTCGGCCTTTTGTTTCAAATCACCCTTGACATACACATTAACTTTTTCCTGCGGCTGCTGCTTATGGTCGCTCACTAAAACCCCAATGCGATTTTCTTCGTCCATATCCACACCTTTAGGCAACTGCACGTTAACATTGCCGTTCTTGCCGCTGTCCACCGCAGCGTCTTTAACCGGGCGGTTAGTGCCGTCCTTGAACACTTTGACCGTCAAAGTATGCTTAACCCCATCGTCCGTTCTGCCAACAGTTACCACGCCGTCGGCGTTGGTATTGCCAGAGGTTTGGGGAACCACAATCTGACCGTTTGCGTCAGTCTGGCCGGCAGAATAATTCTTATTCACATCGGTTACCGAAATACTCATTCCAGATACAGCAGTCAGGGGTTGCTTATCTTCAACAGATTTTATTCTTTGAACTTTAACAGTAGTCTGTGCCGCATAGTTCAGCAATCTATTGCCGGGCAGATTTATGCTAATGCTGTTATCCGCCGCCAAATTAACGGTTGCTCCCGAAATAGGATTTTTGCTCTCGGTATCTGTTACCGTTACCAGATATGCGCCTACTGTTGCTTCGCCTTTGCCGTCGGTTACAGATTGGTTGTAAACCCGCTCAATAGATTCAGTTTCCAAAACCTTGCCACATTTGGTGCAAGATTTGTGTTTGCTTCCCTCGGCGGTTAAAGTGGGCTGCTTGTCCACAACCCATTCGCCGGGTGTATGACTGGCAGCGTCCAGATAATCGCTCTTGTAGCTATCCCCACAGTATTTGCAGGTGTGCGTGGTGTAGCCCATTTGCTCGCAGTTTGGGGCGATTACCTTGCTCACATAATCGTGGCCGGTGGCCGCTTTAAGGATAGCGTTACATCTGGTGCAAACCTGCGGCTCGGTGCAAGTGGCCGCCGTCCCCGGCGTATGCCCCAAGGCGGATTTAGCCTCCAGCCGGTGCAGGCCGCAGCTTTCGCAGCGGTATTCTGTCATTCCCTCGCCGTTGCAAACAGATTCGGTAACCGTTTTGCCGCCGTCCCACTTATGGCCGACAGGCTCGGTGTAATCGGCAATGTAGCTATCTGCACAGCCCTCATTCTGACAGGTATAGGTAGTATAGCCTTTTTCCAGACAGGTCGGAGCAGTTACCTCCGGCTGGTAATTATGCCCCAAAGGTTTGACGTAATCTGTCTTGTAGCTGAAATCGCAATGCTCGCAGGTGAAAGTCGTATAGCCCATATCCAGACAGGTAGCCGGGGTTACTTCCTCTTTGAAGTTGTGGCCGGTTGCCTTATTAAGAATTGCCCCACACTTGGTGCAGACCTGCGGCTCGGTGCAGGTGGCGGCAGAGCCGGGGATATGTCCCAAAGCGGATTGAGCCTCCAAACGCACCTCATTACAATTTTCACAGCGGTACTCCGTCATACCGTCATTGTTGCAGACAGAATTAACCACTGTTTTACCTGCGTCCCACTTGTGCCCGGTGGCTTCGGTGTAATCCGCAACATAGCTGTCCCCACATCTATCGCAGGTAAAGGTGGTATAGCCGCCCTCTGTGCAAGTCGCCGCCGTAACCTCCGGCAGATAATTATGCCCCAGCGGTTTGGTGTAATCCGTTTTGTAGGTATAGCCGCAGCCCTCATTCTGGCAGGTTACGGTAGTAAAGCCCATATCCAGACAAGTGGCGGCGGTTACTTCCTCCTTGAAACTATGCCCCAAAGCCTGCTGGAGAACAGCGCCGCAATCGGTGCAGATTTGCGCCTCGGTGCAGGTGGCAGCTTTGCCGGGCGTATGGCCTGCTGCCGCTTCATTTTCCAGTCTGGTTGCCTCGCAGTTTGCGTTCGCACAGTGATATTCCGTTACGCCTGCGCCGCCGCAGGTAGCGCTCACCACCAGTCTGCCGTTATCCCACTTATGGCCGATTGGCTCAACATAATCCGAAGTGTAGCTATCGCCACATCTGGTGCAGGTGTAGGTTGTATAGCCCTCCGCCAGACAGGTAGGTTTTGTAACCTCCTGCTTGTAGCTATGCCCTAAATGGTCGGTGTAATCGGTTTTGTAAGAGAGGCCGCAATCCTTGCAGGTTACGGTCGTATAGCCAATATTGGTACAGGTGGGAGCGGTTACATTTTCCTCCAGACGGTGCCCTTTGGCGTTTTGCAAAACCGCTCCGCATTTGCTGCAAAGCTGAGGCTCGGTGCAGGTGGCCGCCGCTCCTGCCGTATGCCCGGCTGCGTTGGCTGTTTCCAGACGCACTGCATCACATTTTTTGCAGTGGTATTCGGTAATCCCAGCCCCATTGCAGGTGGCGTTCACCTTTTCCGTACCGCTGTCCCAGACGTGGTCGGTCATCTCCCGGTAATTGCCCACATAGCTGTCCCCGCATTTGCGGCAGGTGTAGGTGGTATAGCCTTGGCTGGTGCAGGTAGGAGCCGTTACCTGCTCATTGTAGTTATGCCCTAGGGCGTTCAGATAATCGCTTTTGTAGCTTTGGTTACAGTTAATGCAGGTGTAATTGGTGTAGCCCATTTCGGTACAAGTCGGGGCGGTGGTTTCCTGCCAGTAACGGTGTCCGGTGGCCTCGGCTAAAACGGCGCCGCACACCACGCAGGTTTGCGGATTTAAGCAGGTGGCCGGGCTGCCGGCAATATGACCGCCGCCCGCCTTGCTGGCCGCTGCCGTTGCTGTGCTGCTTGTTGCCTTGTCCAAAACCATATTAGTTGCCTGCAACATAGGCGCTTTCACCTGTGATGTGGTAAGAACCGTATTCATTGCCGCCTTATGCGCATTGTTAATGGTTCCAGCACAGGTGGAGTGCAGACCGCTTTTCTCAATCTCCCGTTTGATTGCGCCGCAACGCTGGCAGGTATATTCGATGATACCGTCCTCGGCGCAGGTTGGCTCCACAATATATTCGCCCTCATTCCAAGCGTGGCCTAAAGGCTCGGTATGGTCGCCTATGAAAGTGCTGCCGCAGCCCTCGCAGATATAGGTGGTTTGGCCCCCAGTGGTGCAGGTAGGCAACACAGGGTGCGCCTCGTAGTTATGCGGCAAAGCCTCGGTCATAGCAGTAATATGTCTGTCGCCGCAAACCGAACATTCCTTAACCGTATAGCCGGGGCTGGTGCAGGTGGGAGCCACATTAAAGCTGCCGTATTTATGCTCGCCTTTGGGGGTATATTCAACCTCCGTCAGGCCGCAACGGGAGCAGATATTTAAAATCTTGCCGTCAGCCTCGCAGGTAGCTTCCCGAATTACAATCTGCTGCATAGCGTGTCCTAGAGAGTCCACATAATCCCGCTTTTCCACCTTGCCGCAGTTTACGCAGAGGTAGCGGTCATAGCCCAACGCCAGACAGGTGGGTTTAATGCTTTCAATAAGGCTGAATTTGTGGTTATCTCCACAGCCGGTATTGCAGCAGCCACCGTTACAATTCGGCTTTTTACAGTCGCAGTTCGGATCACCGCAGCCGCAGGTGCAGCCGCCGTCCGGTTCTCGCTCATCGTGCAGCCAAACATAGGCCACGCCGCTTTCCACCATTTCAGTGCTGTTGTATTTATATGTTACCTCATAATAAACCGTATACTGGCCCTCCTCGGTAAAATTGGGCGCAGAGGTTAAGTTACAGTTATTGGCGCTGGTTCCGTAACGGATTGAAGCCCTAACGCCGCTTTCGGACAAATCCGAAACCGTAATGGTATGGGGCTGGCCGTCAACCACGCCGTAATAATCCGCCACCACCACTTTAGCAGCGATATAGTCTGTCTTGACATAATCGCAGTCTGTGCAGTGCGATACAATAGCAAATCGCTGGTTTGAGAGCTGGGGCAGAACCTCTTTCGCCAGATTGTGCGGAACCAGACGGCTGTTTTTATTATGAATGGTGCCGTAACAAAAAGCGCAGTATTTGCCGCCCTCAACCGTCATTTTGTGGTAATCTCTGTCCGCATACTCATAGCTGACTTTTTCGTCCAAATCCTGCATAAACTCGGCGGCGCAGTCATAGAGCCAGTAGACATTTTTGTTAAAGCAATATTCTGTGTTATCCATCTGGCTGTTGAAATTGCCGCACTGCGAGCAGGCGGCTTTTGTCCAATGGTGCTGAGTATAGTAGGCGTTTACGCCGGGCTTGCCGCCGTTCACGTTGCCTTTGGTTACGCCGTCCACCATTGTGCCGTCGGAATATTTAACATTTCTCGTCAAATCGCTGTTGCCGTCCCTAGTATATTCCGGGGTGCGCCAAACCGTAAACTGCGTGGCTTTGCCGCAGTTATAACACAAAAATGTTTCCTGACTGGTTACGGCGTTGGCGTCCAGCTCATTGGTGCGGTTACTGGAGGTTGTCCAATGCTCGGCTGGATCGTGATAGCTGTTCTGCTGGGCGGCGTAAGCCAGATTTTGCGGCATAAAAGGCATAAACTGGCCAAACAATACCGCAAACATCAGGATAAAGGCCAGCAGACGCTTATAGTTGCTTCTAATATTTATTTCTTTCATATAATTTATCACCTTTCTTTCTGTTTCTTCTATATAAATATACACATCAAACAAACTGCTTTTAAGTTTCTTCTACCGCCTCCTCGTTGTCATTTTCCGTATCTTCTTCAATTTCCACCTCCTCATCATCTTCCAGATAATCGTCCTCGTCGTCATCATCAAAATCAGGAACAGGCTGCTTGTTGGCATTTCTGGCCGCAATACTCTTAAACAGATAAAAGCCGCCTGCGCCAAAAATTGCCAGCAACGCCAGCAGAGCGCCTAAAGCCGCCGATAGAGCCGCCATTGGATTAGCTTTGCTGTCCTGTTCCGGCTCCGTCTGCGCCGGCTCCTTGCCCAGACAATCTTTCATACTGACGGCGCAAACCTCGCAGGCAGTGTTGACGGAGCCAACAAAGCATTTATCCTGACCTTTACAAATGCAGGTGGGCGGCTTTTCCGCTTTCGGCTCATCTTCCAGCAGAGCCAGCAAATCCGCCTCGTCCACCTGATTTAGGAAATGCACATTCTGCTTGCCGTCCTTGTCCCGCTCAATGATGAGGTAGAAATAATTGCCGCTTTTGGTTTGAACGGTCAGAAATTCCTTTTCCGAAGAATTGAACGACTGTACATCATCTACCAGCGTTAAATTGCCCTCTGGGGTAAAAGTGTTGGGATTGCTCCAATCCTGTAAATCGTCAAGCTGGGTTTGCTCCGGCTGTTCAATTTGTGTTTCTTCCGAAACAAAAGCATAGGCCGGATTAGTGCAGCAGTTAAGACACAGGCAGACGATAAGCATAAGCAGCAGCAATGCTGAAAGCCGCCGGGATTTAACCATTCCAAACCCCTCCCTCGGCATATTCCTCCACAGCGGTTTCATAAGCAGCCGAAACATCAGTTGCAAGTTCCGCCGCCGCCTTTTCGCCGTTGATGAGTTCGGATAACTCGTCAAAACTCAAACCCAGCTCCCGAACCATTCCCACAATATCCAGATTTTCCAGCTCGGTGCGCTGTTTCTCAATCTCTCGCTGCCGCTCCATAAGCCGGGCAATCTTCTCATCATTTTTGGCATATTCCAAATTCAATTTGTCAATCTTCTTTTTATTTGCGTTCATACAACCTCCCGTTTTTCTAATTTCTGTTCAATCTGCCAAACCCCAGCAGATGATTTTGCCAATATCTGTCCGTAATATCCGCATAACTGATAGGCGAGCCGCAGTGTATCATCATACCGCCGCCTACATAAATGCCAACGTGGCTGGCTCCGCTTGGCGCATTGGTATAAGTGTCTTTGAAAAACACCAAGTCCCCCGGTTGAGCGCTGTCCGGTGCAACCGCCGTTGTTAAACTGCGCAGGCCATTAGCCGTCGTTCTGCCCACATTGGCCAGCCCCTCGGTATGATTGACCACCCAGCAGACAAAGCCGGAGCAATCGAATGAAGTTGACGGATTGCTGCCGCCCCAAACATAAGGGTAACCCAGATATTTTTCCGCCTCGGCAATCATTGCCTCACACACTTCATCGGCCATAGCCTCCGGCGGTATTTCGTAAATCAGCGGCGGCTCGATAACCGAAGCGTTAGGATATTCCGCTTTGTCAAACAAATCCGGCCGGTTGCCCAAAGTGCGCATATACAGGGCGTACAGTTCCAGCCTGTCCTGTTGTAAAATGGCCGTCTGCTGTGCCAAATCCCGGTTGTGCAGCTCTACATTGCACACATACCAAGGGTAATTATTGCCCTCAGCGTCGGTGCGGATTTCCATTTCCACGCTCTCTACCAGCAGATACTGTCGGTCGAATAAGTCCTCGATTAACTCCTCCACATCGGCAAACTGCCAGCCGCCGCCTTGATAAGCGGTCAGCAGCGAGATTAACACATAGGGATCGTGGCCGATTTCGTCCAGCGTAAAGTGGTACTCATCATAAGAATGTGTTTGCTCATAGCCATCCAAATAGTTTTTAAGTTCATTTTCACTTTCCGCATAAATGGCTTCGGCTCTTAGCATATCTTCGTCTTTGCTGGGATAAGTGGAGCCGCCCAAAGCGGAAAGGCCGCCTTGCAGCAGCATTGTGCAGCCGTTTATGCAATTTAGGCAAAAACCAGCCAGCAGCAATACAGCCATTGCCAGCATTAAGCTGCGTTTAGATTTTTGCCGCAGAACAGCCAATCTTTTACTTTGGCTTGCCGCCGCCCTTTGAATTGCCACAGCTTTTTGCTGGCGCAATTTAGCCGCATATTTTTTCTTAATGCTCCTTTTCTGGTTTTGCTTTGCTCTATGCTTAACATAGGCGGCGGCATTTCTGGTTCTTTCCAGCTCGCCATTTTCTTCTTCGTACTCATCGTCAAAGAGGATATTAGTCAAAGCTGTTATTCTCCGGCTGCTCATAATCTTCAGCCTCGCCAGATATTTCGTCGGCCAACTGGCTGCAAACCTCAACCAGCCCCTCGGTAATATCCGTCAGTTTTGCCGCCAAAAGCAGCAGATATTTAAGTTGTTTCTCCATATTTTTTTCCCTCCGCTATGTTTGTTTTTTATCTTTTGTTTTGACAATATTAACAATTTGCTTTTTTGCTAAAGACAGTGCATTTTTGTCCTCCGCTATATTCGTTTTCTCCTATCCTTTTTTAATTTCAGATAACTTTGTCGTTAGCAAGCGATACAGACTGTTATCCTGCGGAAAATGGTCGATAAAGGGCAGGATTACGTTGCCGTAAAAGAGCAACCCCTCGCCGGCTCCGCTTTGGGTTACATAAGATAACTGGTGGGGCGATATATTAAGCTGCTTAGCCAGAATATCCCTGTCCCCTCTGGCCTGATTGAGCATCAGAATAAAGTCGCTGTTCTCCAGAATGTTGGATATTTCCGGGCTGGCCAGCAAATCCTTCGAGTTTTGCGTGATACCTGACGGAATACCGCCCCATTTGCGGAACCGTTTCCAAATCTCCACGCTCCAAGCGGCCAGCTCACCCTTTAACAGCAGGTGGAACTCGTCCACATAATAGCGGGTAGCCTTGCCTGCCGCCCGGTTCACCGTAACCCGGTTCCAAACCTGATCCTGAATAACCAGCATACCCAACTGCTTTAACTGTTTGCCCAACTCCTTGATGTCATAGCAGACAATCCGCTTGTCAATATCCACATTGGTACGGTGATTAAACACATTCAAGCTGCCGCTGACATACAACTCCAAAGCCGCCGCTATCCTTTTAGCCTCCGGCTCCGGCTGCCGTAAAAGCTCGTTATACAAATCTTCCAGAATAGGCATTTTATCCGGCGTTGGCTCCACCAGAAAGTCCCGGTAAACCGCCCTGACGCAGCGGTCGATAACCGTCTTTTCAATAGGCTGCAAGCTATGCTGAGCATTGCTGCCGATAATTACATCGCAAAAGGACAAAATAAAATCCACTTTCAGGGAAAGAGGATTTTCATCGTCCGAATAATTCAAATTTAAGTCCAGCGGATTTACATACTGCCTGCTTACTGGGGATATTTTCACTACCTGACCGCCCAGCCGCTCTACCAGCGGATAATATACTGCCTCAGGATCACAGACGAGAATATCGTCTGAAGTTGCCAGAAACACATTCAATATCTCCCGTTTGGCCGCAAAGGATTTACCGCTGCCGGGAGTGCCCAGAATTAGCCCGTTGGGGTTTTTAAGCTGTTTGCGGTCGGCCATAATAAGGTTATTTGAGAGAGCGTTCAACCCATAATACAACGCCTCCGGCCTTTCCTGATACAGCTCCTGTGTGGTAAAAGGCACCAGAATAGCGGTACTGCCGGTGGTTAAACCTCGCTCAATCTCAATCTGATTGCAGCCCAGCGGCAGACAGCTCATAAAGCCCTGTTCCTGCTGCCAGTCCAGCCGCACCAGCCGGCAATTATGCTTCTGCGCCACGCCTGCCGCCTGAAATACATCATTTTCCAACTGCCGCTTGTTGTCGGCAATGTTGGTTATTAAAAACGTAACCATAAACATTCTCTCGTTGCGGCTCTGCAAATCCTCCAGCAGCTTTTTGGCCTCTTGGCCATAAGCCGCCAAATCCGAGGGGATAATGTCCATATCGTAGCCGGAGCGTACCGCCCGCTTTTGTTCCTCAATCTTCTGGCGGTCTAAGTCGGTTATCTTGCGCTTTACCTGCTTAATAGCCGCCGTTTGGTCGATTGGCTGGATATGCAGGCTCACCAACTGACTGCTGTCCAAATCCAAAAAGTCGGCCAGCATACGGTCGTTTAACTCCGGGGCGATTATCTGTACAAAAGAAACCGCACCGTAAAGACTGCCCATTCTGAACCACTGACTGCCGCTAAACTCAAAAGAGGAGGGGGCGATAAAATCCTTGCTGGACAGGCCGCTGCTTGGCAGCCAATCCCAGTTAAAGCTAAACTCTGCCTGCTCACCCTGATGAAAGATATTGAACAACTGCTCCAACCGCTCCTTGCCGGAAAGTGCCTGCGCCGCAACCCCCAAATGGCGGAAGTTGTTTAAAATATCCAATTCCAGCCGCTCCAGTCGGGGTTTGGCTTCTTTCAGATTTTCCGCCTCAATGCCAAAGGTGATGAATTTGCTCTTATTAAGCCCGTTATTGCCCTTGGCCTGCTGCTTTTGCAGTACCTCGGAATACTCATTGCAAACTTCCTCATACTCCGGCTCCTGCGCAGAGAGTTTTATCTGCCGGTGAACGCCGCCTGACAGGGGCAGGTTCAGAAAGCCAATCTGCACTCTGACAGAGTTGTCAAAGTAGTTCAGAAAGTCGCACCAGCCGCCGATAATTGCCTGTTTATCTTCCTGCTGGCAAAGCTGGTAGTTAATATCCTGAAACAAAATTGTTTTGGTATAGAAATTGTCCTTAACCCGGCAAATACCCTCCGGCCAGATACGCTCATAGGGAATACTTTGCTGGGCGGATATTTCTTTGCCGTTATTCCGTCTGGCTTTTTGAATAGCCGCCTCAATCCGCCGCTTATCTGCACTTGACAACCTTTTTGGCTTTTTTGCGCCGCTTTTTGCCGTCCTTATCGCCGACTCCGCACCTTTTGGCCTGTCTGCCGTCCCAAACAGGCGGCAATAAAAGCTCCCGATTTTTCTGGCTGTTTGCCACAATATGCGCCACCTCCTTTTCCAATGTATTCTGCCGGCCTAACAGCGAATAGAAGTTATCTATCTTGTATGGCCGCTTTTTTGGCCGGATAAAGATAACCCGGATAATATTGGCCGCCGCCTTTTCCAAAGGCTGACCGTTCTTCTCATAGATTGCCAGCAGGAAAAAGGGCAGCATAACCGCCACCATTGCCATAGCCGACAGACTGGAGCTGCATTTAAGCCCGGCTTTAAGGCCAAAGTACAGCGGCAACCCAATAGCCGCTCCGCTACCGAAACACACCAGTTGCCGCAAAGTCAGCCCAAACATTATTTTACTCCGCACCCTGCCCAAATCCGCAGGTACGCTTACATACGCCAATTTTTTCCTCCTTTCTCAAACTCTTTTTGTAATCTGCAAAACTCTGCACTACATTAAAAATCCGCCGGTTATTTACCCAGCGTTGCAGATGGCGAATAACAGGCGGAGCCTCCGGTTTGTTGTATATCATTACATAAGGAGCGTATCCTAATTCTTTAAGCGTTTCAATGCGATATAAGTCGTCGTCTAATGTGCTGTTGTAATTACAAAGCACATAAACAGACAACCTCTGTTTAGCTTTAATTCGGCTCATTTCCATAAAACGCTTAAAATACCCGGTCAAATCTTCTTTAGGATTATCCCAAGCAAAATGCAGCATTTTGCATTTCACCTTATTCAGCAAAGAAATGTTATCCGGCGTAGTCAGGCGAATGTCCAAACCCTGCGTAAAATCTATCCAAGCGCCGCTTACTGCCAACTGCTCCAGCAAACTTTCGTGTTCTGAGCAGGCCAGCAGGTTAGCGTCTAACAACTTTATTTCTTTCTGACCTTGCCAGAACTCCGCTAAATCTGCCGCTTTGCGGCTCCGCCGTCCCTCCTTGCCGGATACTAGGCAAAAGCCGCAGCCTCTAGGGCAGCCCCTTGTCAGAAAACCATAGGCAATTCCGCCAAACTGCGGATACAAACCATAGTCAGGATAAATATGCTCAACATCTTCTTTCAAACGGTTTTGTAGTCCATAACCGGTGCCACCGCAAATTACTTTAGCTGCATTATTTACTTCAATGTTATCCTTTGAGTACATATCCGTAAATACCCGGCTCTTATATACCACGTCATATCTGCCGCCCGGCTGCCACCACTCAACATCAGCACCCCTTGCCTTATGCCAAGCGGATATTTTCATTAAACACAAATTCGGCCAGTTATGACCGTCCACATCAACCAATCCAATTCGCAAATTCTCTATATTACCTCCAATTCTTTTAATGCGCTCCAAATATCGCTTTAGCCAAGCTGCCCGTCTTAAACAGGGTAAAGCACAGCAGCACCGTATAGCCCATACACGTCCAAATGGCCGTTGAAATGTTATCACTCAATACAATATGCTGCACCAGCGCCGCATAGATAGCCACGCAGACCATAATGAGGAACGCTTGAAAACCCAGCGCAAACAAGGAGCGCAGATAATTCTGCCCCATACCCCCAAACTCTCGGCCCAGCATCGCCGCCATAGGCACCGGAGCCATTGAAGCCATTAAATATATTTCAATCATCCGGCCATAAACAATAATGAAAATACAGATTACCAACGCCCACATTGTCAAGCCAACGAACAGGCTCTGAAACCATAAGCCGATAAGAGGCCCCAAATCCATTGCGGTGAGCCTTTCCTCCAGATTTTCCATTACCTCCGTTATGTCAATAGCCGTATCGCCAATTATTACCCCCGCCGCCTGATTAACCACCTGCTGGGTTAAATCAAAAACGCCCATCACAATATCCCAAGTATGCGATACGATGAGAATAGCGCAAGCCGTTTTGAATATCCACTTAAAAATGACGGCGTTTTCGATTTCGTGATAGTTGTTCTTATCCAGAAGTAACTGCACCAACTCTAACGTCATCACAAAAGCGAGTATCACCCCGGCAACCGGCAGTATAACCGTTTCGGAAAGGCTATGCACCATTTGAAATATGCTGTTGTTCCAATTCTCAGGCGTTGCGCCCACCTGTGCGGCTATTTCGCCTACCTGCTCGTTCATTGTGTCAAACAGGCCGGATAGATTGCTGATGATACCGCTGACTAAAACCTCTTTGAGCCAACCGGTTATTGACTCCCATAAGAAGTCCATCTTAAATCACGCTCCATTTCACCCCAATCTTTGCCTTTTAGCCGAACAAGCCGGAGAGCAGCGGCACCAGAGTAATACCTACCAGACCAACCCCAGCGCCCGCCATAAGTTGTTTTATGCCCTGTGATTTGCTGGCCGCATTATCCGAGCCGTAGCCCTCCAACAGATTAACCAAACCCCAAACGCCCAAACCGGCGCCCAAAGCTACCACCAATGTCTGCAACAGTTCAATACTCGCCTCAAAAAACTCCATATATTACCTCCTGATTTTAAGTTTTTGTTGTTTGTGTAGTTTCGTTCATATCTACCTCATACACGTCGAACACCTCCTTATTTTTAAGTTTCAGTTGAGTTGAAATAAAACGCCCTATATTAAGAGCGTTTTTCTTATCACTGTCCGCTAAATATTTGTAATTCGGGTGCCGGGTTATATCGTACTTGTCCGATAAAAACGGCCGCACACCCCTTAACTGCAAAATACATTTAGCTCCGTCCAAAACAGCCAACTCATCGACCGTCAACAACTCTTTTCCCAATTTCTGGTAATTAAGGGAGTGGGACGTTTCTTTGCCTCGGCTCTCCCCAGTGTTAAAGCTGTCGATTGTTTCTTTGCCCAGCGCCGCCGACAATTCCTTGAGCGTTCCCGGCTCCTTGCCGCCCAGAAAAATACTGCTGTCCATATTGCCAATAATGGTATCGGCATTATCTTTATATATGGCCTTTAACTGACTCTGGCTTTGCAGTATAACCGCCGCCGAGATTTCCCGGCTGCGGATTGTGGCAATCAGCTTTTCAAAGTTCGGGATCTGTCCGATATTGGCAAACTCATCTATTAAGCACCTGACGTGGCAGGGGAGCCTGCCGCCGTACACATCGTCCGCTTTCTCACAAAGCAGATTGAAAAGCTGGCTGTATATCATTGAAATAAGAAAATTAAAAGTGCTGTCCGTATCGCTCATAATCAGGAACAACGCCGTTTTCCTGTCGCCGATTGTATCAAGCTCCAACTCGTCATAGGCGGTAATCTCTCGCAGTTCGGCAATATCAAAGGGAGCCATCCTTGCGCCGCAGCTTACCAGAATAGATTTAGCTGTTTTGCCGGCAGCCAATTTATATTTGGCATATTGCCGCACCGCAAAATGGTTTGGCTCTTTACTTGCCAATTCTTCAAACAGCAAATCTACCTGATTTTTGAACTCCTCATCTTCCTCCCGAACCTCCATTGAGTTTATCATTGACACCAGAGTAGAAAAGTTCTGCTCCTCAACCGGCGCTTCATAATACAGATAACCGATTAAAGCGCAGTACAGCAGGGTTTCAGCTTTCGTCCAGAACTCATCGCCGCCTTTTTGCTCACCCTTAGTGTTAGTTATAAGGACGTTCACCAGTTTAAGAATATCCTTTTCACTGTGAATATAGGCGAAAGGGTTATAGTGCAAACTCTTTTTGAAGTTAATTGTGTTAAACACCTTTAGCCGGTAACCCTTGCGCAGCAGCATTTTGCCACAGTCAATAATTAAGTCGCCTTTCGGATCTGTGCAGATAAATGAACAGGGATATTTTTCGGAATCGCACTGCATAAGGTTGGGTTTCACCCAAAATCTTGTTTTACCGCTGCCGGAGCCGCCCACGATAAGCACATTCTTATTTCGGGCTGTTTTCGGCTCTTTGGGGCGGCTGTTCATCGTCAGGCGTTCCGTCTGCGTCAGAATGATGTTATCCTCAAATTTAGGTGCAATGTAGGGCTTGATGTCCGCCGCCGTCCCCCAACGAGCCGAGCCATACTCAACTCCTTTTCTGAATTTATTAGCGTTCTGTGAATGAATTGCCACCGCTAATCTTAAAAACAATGCGCAAATAAGGCCAAACAACAAATTCGCCGAGTAAAAGCTGGGCAATGGGGATTGAAACGCCAGACCAAAACCATCTGCAATATGCAGCAGCTTTTCACTGGCGTTTGCTCCTGCGGTCAGCCGCCACGCCTGCCAGATTTTTCCGGTATACAGACCGATAAAGAAGTAGGGGAGATTGAGCAGCAGCAATTTCTTTATATCTGATTTACTCATCGCACAATCTCCTTTTTATTTTCCCTGCCGACCGCCGGCTTTTTAACCAAATCCTTAAAGGCGGCCAGTTTTTCCAACACCGAGGGACGCTCCTGCCGCTCTTGTTTGCGTATCTGCTTTTGGGTGTATTCCTTAAAGGCGGCGGTTAAAGCGTCGGCGTCCTTAGCTTTGAAAAAGATTAAGAATTTGGGCGGTTCTGCGCCTTTCTCCTGCTTAACGGCATAATCCACGCCATATTTGCGGGCGATCCGCTCAAATTCCTTGCTGGAATTGTCGTTTAACTCGATATTGCTGACTCCTTGGCCTTGCTCAACCAACTGCTTAACCGTCTGCTTGCCTTTGTGTTTCACCGGGCCGTCCCTTGCCTTATTCAGCTTTACCGCTTTGCAGTGCGCCAGATATTTACCAATAGCCTCCTTAAACGTTCTGCCGGTAAATTTACTGCTGCTGACAATCAATGTCAGCGTTCTGCTTTCCACTTCTTCTTGAATATTTAATCACCTCGCAATTCAAAATAGATTAACGAAATACTACTCGTCCCTCGACTGTCTGGATAGGCGGAACAGACGTAGAACGGGGATTGTTTTTCGCAATTGGGTATGGTATAATTTTCCCCAGTACAAACCGATAAATCGAAATTATTATCTTAACCAATTTCATTTACAACAGGAAAGAGGGATTTAACATGGATATTACAAGATTTGAAAAATTTGACTTGGAGTGTTCTAAAAAGTTACCAGATGAAATAAAGAAAATACTGAAAAAAGCGAAAGGTCAAAAGACTTGTGCAATTGGCTTTATAACCACTGACGATTTTTATGGTATGTACTTGTGTTGGGATTGCACCAGTGAAATTGCAGAGTATTTTGAGTGGAAGAATGCAAGCTATCCCAGTTTCCTATATCAGACCTTGGTGGATGTTGTTGATGGCAGTACGGATATTGATTTGTGCAATCCTTCTGATGCGAAGTGGGATTTTGCGCTTACTTTGCTTTCCGTCTTGAATAAGAACATTAAAAACATTCCTGATAAAGTATTTCAGAAAACTGGATTTAAGAGAGAGGATATTATCTTTTTTGCAACAATGGGTGACGGCGACTATATGCAAGAAATGCTTGATACTTCTGTAAAAATGTTTAATACATAAGTGCCCAAACAACTTCCAGTTTGTCGGTCTAATAAAACTCCAAAACAGAGCGGCGGGCAGGTATTGACTATCCCGCCGTCTTTTCTGTTATCTCTTCATTGCGGTCATATCGTGATTGACCTGCATAGCGTAGTGGTTATCCAGCGTGGACGGAGCATTGAACAGGGCGGCCAGCAGATAGGCTCTGGTGTTTTTAACCAGTGTGGTGTTTTCAGCAATCCCGGCCAGCACTTTCTCAATGTGCATCTGCCCGATTTTCGCAAACCGCTCCTGCACATAGGCTGTCGGGTATTCCATATCCCTGCCCAGCTTAATTACCGGGCTTTTCGTTAAGGCAACCTCCAGCATAAGCTCCACCAGTTCGTCCAGCTGTCGCCGGTTGCCAGCGTTAGCTATGTAGGCATAGCCGATCTGTTCTTTGATTTTATCCCGGAGAGTTTGAATGTCCGTCATTCCGTCCGTCTTTTCAGCAGCTTTATTTTTTTCGTCCTGTTGTTCTGCACTTTTGATCGAACGACTGAATGAATAAGTATTTGATACATCAATATTTACTCGATTAGTATTTTCTCGCTGGGTATTTTCTGTGTTAGTATTTAA
>JAETTP010000038.1 GCA_021769035.1 Bacillota bacterium
AATGTGCTGAACACGGCGCGCGAGTTGGTGAGCGGCCGTTTGATAACCGTGTTTGGCTGCGGCGGCGACCGGGACCATGGCAAACGCCCGCAAATGGGCGAGCTGGCCGGCCGTTTAAGCGATTATGCGATTATCACCTCGGATAATCCGCGCACGGAAAATCCGCTGGCGATTATTGCGGATATTGAAGCCGGCCTGAAGCCGGTGAGCCAGAACTACGCGGTGGAGCCCGATCGGCGGGCGGCTATCGGCAAGGCCTTGGCGATGGCCGGGCCGGACGATTTGGTGTTGATTGCCGGCAAGGGCCACGAGGACTATCAGCTGGTGAATGGCCGTGTGCTGGATTTTGACGACCGCAAGGTGGCGCGCGAGTTTTTGACCGGCGCAAAATAAGTTTTTTTGATTGGCGGAGGCTTGGTTTATGGAGAAAGCGATGATTGCTTTGGCGGCGGCGTTTGCCGTGGCCGTGCTGCTGGGCCCGGTTTTGATTGCCGGGCTCAGGGTGCTGAAATTTGGACAAACCATTCGAGAGGACGGCCCTAAAAGGCACTTGATGAAGTCCGGCACCCCGACGATGGGCGGCGTAATCTTTCTGCTGCCGTTTGTGCTGGCTTCGTTGCTGCTGACGGACAGGTCGCCGGTGGTGATGTTGTTTGTGGGCACGGTGCTGCTTTTTGGTTTGATTGGCTTTGTGGACGACGGCATTATTGTTATGCTGCACCGTTCTCTGGGTTTGACGGCCAAACAGAAGCTACTGCTGCAATTTATCTTCGCTTTTGGTTTCATTTATCTGGCCGAACAGTTGCTGGGCCGCGGGACGGATTTGATTTTTCCCGTCACTGGCTACAAATGGGAGCTTGGCTGGGCTTATTACCCACTGCTGGCTACGTATATGGTTTTTATTGTAAATGCGGTCAATCTGACCGACGGCTTAGATGGTTTGGCTGGGGGCATCAGCTTTTTGGTGCTGCTGGGCTATTTGCTTATTTGCCTGACGGCCGCTTTGCAGCCGCCGCTGCCGGGCTTGGATTATCAAATGCTGGCGATGGCGGCCGCCGCCCTGGCCGGCGGATTGCTGGGTTTTTTGCTTTTCAACAAATATCCGGCTAAGGTTTTTATGGGCGATACCGGCTCCCTGGCTTTGGGAGCGGCGGTGTTTGCGCTGGCCATACTCACCAAAACCGAGGTGGTTTTTGTGCTGCTGGGTTTGGTTTATATTGTGGAGGCGCTCTCGGTGGTAATTCAGGTGACCAGCTTCAAGCTTTTTGGCCGGCGTGTGTTTAAGATGAGCCCTTTGCACCATCATTTTGAAATGTGCGGCTGGAGCGAGGTGCGCATTGTGCGCAGCTTTTGGGCGGCGGCGGCGCTTTCCGTGTTGCTGGGCCTGCTGCTGCTGGCGCTGAGTTGAACAAATTTTTAAAACCCAAACAGGAGGTTTTTATGTTAGATATTTTGCAAAATTTATCGGATAAGGAAGCGCTGGTGATTGGCGCAGGCCTTTCCGGCCGGGCGGCGGCGGTTTTTTTGGCGACTAAAGGCGCCAAAGTTACTTTAACCGATAACAAAACCGCCGCAGATTTGGATGGCTTGGCGGATTTGGCTGCGTCGGCCGGGGTACGTTTGCAGCTGGGCGGTATGCCGGAGGGGGCGGCCGTGGAGGCCTATCAGTTGGCGGTTATCAGCCCCGGCATACCGCTGGATAATCCCACCGCCCTGAGCGTACAGCAGGCCGGCGTGCCGCTGCTGGGCGAGCTGGAGCTGGCCTATCAGTTCAGCCACAATCCTTTTTTGGCGATTACCGGCACCAATGGCAAAACTACTACCACCTCGCTTTTGGGCTACATACTGGAGCAGTCCGGCCGGCAGCATATAATCGGCGGCAATATTGGCCGGCCTTTGGTAAATGCGGTGGAGGATTTGCCGGCGGAGGCTTGCGTGGTGGCGGAGCTCTCCAGTTTTCAGTTGGAAACCGCCCAGGAATTTACGGCCCATATCGGCGCCTTTTTGAACCTAACCCCGGACCATTTATATCGGCACGGTGATATGGCTAATTACGGTGCGGTGAAAGCCAAAATTTTTGCGCATCAAAGTCCGGCAGATTTTGCGGTTTTGAATTATGACGACGAGCTGGTGCGGGCCTGGGCCCCAAAGCTTGGCGGCACGGTGGTTTTCTTCAGCCGGCAGGCCGATTTGCCGCAGGGAATGTTGGCTTTGGACGGCCGTTTGCTTTGGCGTTGGCAGGGACGGGAGCAGGAAATTATGCCGGCGGCGGAGATTTTAATTCAGGGGCCGCATAATTTGGAAAATGCTCTGGCTGCGGCGGCGATGGCCCTTTTGGCGGGTGTGGAGCCGGCGCAGATGCGCCGGGCCTTGCAAAGCTTTCCCGGTGTGGAGCATCGCCAGGAAAGGGTGGGGGAATTTGGCGGCGTGCTTTACGTAAACGATTCCAAAGGCACCAATCCGGATTCCACCATTATGGCGTTGCGGGCCTGCACCCGGCCGACGGTGCTGATTTTGGGCGGTTATGAGAAAAACTCCGATTTCAGCTCTCTGCTACCGTTGATTAAGGAAAAGGTGAAGCATATCGTACTGGTAGGCCAAACGGCCGAGCGCATTGCCGAAACCCTGCGGGCCGGTGGTTTTGAGGCCTATGAAAACGCCGGCATGGATTTTGCCCGCTGTGTGCAGCTGGCCGCGGCGGCGGCCGAGCCGGGCGATGAGGTTTTGCTTTCGCCGGCCAGCGCCAGCTGGGGAATGTTCAATAATTTTGAGGAGCGCGGCGAGCGCTTTAAGCAGCTGGTGCGTAATCTTAGCAGCTTATAAGCTATTTTTGTTGATATTGGTATATGCGGGCGGTCTTTAGCATAATTTTTAGACAGCCCGGTCTGGAATATGGGGAGGGTTTTTTGTTACAATAATAAAAGATATTAAGCACTGCCAGGAGAGGAGGAATTGGCTTGGCCAACAAAAAAGGACGAATTGACTACTGGCTGTTCCTGATTGTGTTTATTTTGGTTTGCATTGGCCTGGTGATGGTTCTTTCGGCCAGCCAATATACTGCGACCTATGACAAGGGCGATTCCTATTATTATTTGAAACGCCAGCTAATCAATGGGGCTTTGGGCCTGGTGGCAATGGTTTTGGCTATTAATATTGATTACCGGTTTTACGGTAAAATGCATAATCTCATCTTCTGGACTGGCGTTGCTTTAATGGTTCTTGGTATGTTTACCACGATGGGTGAAACCGGCGGCAGCGGCGAGGGTTCCAAGCGTTGGCTGGAGATTGCCGGCATTCGTTTTCAGCCCTCAGACGTGATGAAGCTCTCCATGATTGTGCAGATTTCCTACTTGCTTTCCATCCGCACCAAACCTTTTAAAAGTTTTATGAATGATTTTATGCCTTATTTGATATTTACTGGCTTTTGCTGTGGTCTGGTGGCGTGGATGGATTTGGGCACCGGCATTGCAATGGGTATCACTTTGATGTTGCTGTTTCTGATTGTGGGCGTGCCAAAACGCTATTTGCTGGCCTTGATACTGGCCGCCATCGGGGCGGTGGCCGGCCTGATTGCGATGAAGCCTTATCGATTGAAGCGTTTAACCAGCTTTCTGGATCCCTGGGCGGATTATTATGGCAACGGTTATCAGGTTATTCAGTCGCTGCTGGCCATTGGCTCCGGCGGTTTGATGGGCGTTGGTTTGGGGCAGGGCGGCGCTAAATGGTATTATCTGCCAGACCAGCATACGGATTTTATTTTTTCGACTTTGGTTGAGGAGGGCGGCTGTTTGGCCGGTCTGCTGGTGTTGTTGTTGTTTTTGGCTTTCACTTGGCGCGGCCTGACGATTGCCCTGAAAGTGAACGATTACTTTGGCACCTTGCTGGCTACCAGCTTAACCCTGCTGGTTAGCGTGCAGGCATTGGTGAATATTGCGGTTACCTTGGGCTTAATGCCGGTTACCGGTATTCCTTTGCCGTTTATCAGTTACGGCGGCACCTCGTTGGTAATTTCTCTGGCGGCGGTGGGCGTGCTGCTGAATATCTCCCGTCACGCCAGACTAGAGAAATAGGCTTAATAATGAAAAAAATTGGCTTAAAATATTGACAGGGAAACGGAGGGGATATTTATGAATGTAATGCTGAGCGGCGGCGGCACCGGCGGACATATTTACCCGGCCTTGGCCGTGGCCGAGGCCATTCGCCAGCAATATCCCAATTCACGTTTGGTTTATGTGGGCAATGCGGACGGTATGGAGCACGAGTTGGCTTCGGAAGCCGGTTATGAGTTTATACCGGTAAGCGTGGCCGGCTTTAAGGGCCGGGGGCCGGTGCAAATGCTGCGGGTGCTCTACAAAAACTGGCGCGGCCTAGCGGAGGCCAAAGCGTTACTGCGGCGTTTCCGGCCGGATTTGGTTATTGGCACCGGGGGTTACGCCTGCGGGCCGCTGCTTTTGGAGGCCACCCGTTTGCATATCCCGACGCTTTTGCACGAGCAAAATGCGATTATGGGCAAAACTAACAAAATTTTAAGCCGTCACGTAAATAAAATTTGTCTAACTTTTCCGATTGCGGATTTGCCGGCCGCCGTGGCCGCTAAGTGCGAGTTGACTGGGCTGCCGGTGCGGCAGGCGATTTTGGCGGCGGACGCCGCCGCGGCCCGCCGACATTTGGGTCTGGCGGCAACCAAGCCTGTTTTGGTGGTGACTGGCGGCAGTCAGGGCGCCCGGCACCTTAATCAGGCTATGGCTGAGCTTTGGCCGGAGCTTTTGGCGGCAGGCGTGCAGATTGTGCATATCACCGGGGAAAAGCTTTTTGCGGAAACAGCTCAGCAGGCCCGGAAAGCCGGTTTACCTGCGGATTCGAATTCTCAGCAGGCCCAAAATGGTTTTCTGTTGTTGCCTTATCTGCACAATATGGAATATGCCCTGGCCGCAGCGGATTTGGTGATCAGCCGGGCGGGCGCTTCCTTTTTGGCGGAGGTTATGGCGTTGGGCCGGGCGGCTGTGTTGGTGCCCTATCCTTACGCCGCCGGCAATCATCAGGTTTACAATGCGCAATCGTTGGTGGAGGCCGGCGCGGCCTTGTTGATTGAGGACGCCGCTTTGTCTGCGCAAAGTTTGCGGCAGGCATTGCAAAAAGTGCTTTTTGATAAAAATTTAAGGGAAAAAATGGCGGCAAATTCAGCCGCCCTGGGCAGACGGGAGGCTGCGGCGGCTATTATGGCTGCGGCGGCGGCCGTGGCCGGGCTTTAAGGGCCTAAGGTTGATTGGGGAGGAATAGGTTTTGTTGAATACGGTTAAGCATGTACATTTTGTGGCCATTGG
The DNA here is from genome assembly GCA_021769035.1 of Bacillota bacterium. GTDB lineage: Bacteria > Bacillota > Dehalobacteriia > UBA4068 > UBA4997 > Avidehalobacter. Next base: position 5,325 of record JAETTP010000038.1, read on the forward strand.
CGGCATTGGGATGAGCGCCTTGGCACGCATACTAAATGGCTGGGGCGTTAAGGTTTCCGGCTCGGATGTGGTGGATAGTGTTATGACGCGGGAGCTGGCTGGCCTGGGAGTTACGGTTTTTCAGGGTCACGATGCGGCAAATTTGGCCGATGATGTGGATTTGCTGGTGTATTCGTCGGTTATCCATCAGGACAATCCGGAATATGCTGAGGCCAAACGGCGCGGTATTCATATTATGTGCCGGGCGGAATTGCTGGCAGAAATGCTGCGTTTGCGCCAGGGCATTGCGGTAGCTGGAGCGCACGGCAAAACCACTACCACCGGCATGATTGGCACCGCCCTGCTTAATATGCAGCAGGAGCCCACCATTGTGGTGGGCGGGGTGCTCTCGTCAATCAAGGCCAATTCCTGCTGGGGTTTAGGGGACTATATGGTGGCCGAGGCCGACGAAAGCGACGGTTCCTTTTTGCTGCTGCCGGCCAAGGTGGCGGTGGTTACCAATGTGGAGAACGATCATTTGGATCATTATGGCAGTATGGAAAATATTATTAAGGCTTTTGAGCAGTTTGTGAACCAGCTGCCGGCAGACGGTTTTGCTGTGCTGGGCTTGGATTGCCCAGTGCTGCGGGAAATGCTGCCCAGGGTTGCCAGCCGTTGCGTCACCTTTGCCTTGCACGATGCTGAGGCAGATTACACAACCGGTGAAATTAATTACCAGGGCTTTGGCAGCTCTACGCAGGTTTTTTGCCGCGGCCAGCTTTTGGGCGATTTACATTTGGCCGTGCCTGGTGAATATAATGTGGCCAATGCCTTGGCGGCGGTGGCTACGCTGCACAGCTTGGGCTTTGCTTTTGCGGATATTGCCGCAGGCTTGGCGGCTTTTAAGGGCACCAGACGGCGTTTTGAAAAGCTGGGCCAGGATACGGAGCGGCAGATCACCGTCTATGATGATTATGCTCATCACCCCAGCGAGATTAAGGCTCTGCTGCAAGGCGCGCGCAATTTGGCGGCCCGGCGTTTGGTGGTGGTTTTTCAGCCGCACCGATACAGCCGCACCCAGCTTTTGTTCCGGGAGTTTGCTGCGGCCTTTGACCAATCGGACGTGTTGGTGCTGAATGAAATTTATCCGGCCTTTGAGGAGCCGATTGACGGGGTGAATTCGCAGGCTTTGGCTAAGGCGGTGCGCAGCCGGGGCAAAAAATTCCCGGTTTACTATGCGCGTACCGAAAAAGATGTCTTGCAGACGCTGGATAGGATTGTGGAAGACGGCGATTTGGTGCTGATTGCCGGAGCCGGCAATATTCGGCATACCGGCGAGGTCTACGCCGCGCAAATTGAGGGCGGCCATTAATAAGAGAGAGTTGGGATAAGATTGCTAAACGACAAGGAGTTAAATGCCAAAATGGCCAAATTGGCCGTCGGATTTACCGGCACAATTCGTCAGAACGCTCCAATGCAGGAGTATACCTCCTGGCGGATTGGCGGGCCGGCGGATTGGCTGGTGGAGCCTGGCAATTCGGACGAGGTTAGGCAAGTTTTGGATTTCTGCGCGGCTAATGAAACCCCGCTGACGATAATTGGCCGGGGCAGCAACCTGCTGGTTTCCGACGCGGGGATTGCCGGGCTGGTGCTGCGGATTGGCGAAAATTTCGGCCGGGTGGAGATTGAGCCGCAGGACGATACTTATCTGGTGCGGGCGGAATGCGGCGTTTTGCTAGCCGCTTTAAGCCGCCAAACAGCAGAGGCCGGCGTGGGCGGTTTGGAATGGGCCTGCGGGATTCCCGGCAATTTGGGCGGCGCGCTGATGATGAACGCCGGGGCGTATGGCGCTTCGATTGGTGAATTTGTCACTGCGGTGCAGGTTGCCGCATATACTGGGGCAGAAAAACGAAAGGCTGTTTTGCAAACCTTGCGCGGAGCCGATTTGCACTTTGCCTATCGCAGTGGCTGCCTGCCGGAGCACACTGTGGCGCTTGGCGTTGCCTTGCGTTTGCCTACCGGCAATCGCGAGGCCTCTTTGGCGCGCATAAGCGATATTTTAAGCTCGCGTCGGCAAAATCAGCCTTTGGAGTATCCCTCTGCCGGCAGTGTTTTTCGCAACCCGCCAGGGTCGCATGCTGGGTATTTGATTGAACAGTCTGGCTGCAAGGGGCTGACTGTGGGCGGCGCTCAGGTTTCGGAAAAGCACGGCAATTTTATTATCAATCTGGGCGGCGCCACTGCGGCAGATGTGCTTTGCTTGATTGAGCAGGTGCGGCAAACTGTGGCCGAAAAGACCGGCTACACTTTGGAAACGGAGGTACGTTTGCTGGGCAGACAAAATTAAACGGGCCGGGGGATACGACAAGATAGGGGAGGCTGGCCTGATGGAAAAACTGTTGATTAATGGCGGCAAAAAGCTGGACGGCGAGGTGCCGATAAGCGGCGCTAAAAATGCCGTTCTGCCAATTTTGGCGGCGGCTTTACTGACGAATGGCTGCTGTGTTATTAAAAACGTGCCGAAATTGGACGATGTTTACGTAATGCTTTCGGTTTTGGAGGAGCTCTCGGTGCGTGCCAGCTGGCAGCGGGATGAGCTTCGTTTGGATTGCTCCAGAGTGGCCCCGGCTGCCCCAAACCCGAAGATTCTAGGGCGGATAAGGGCTTCCAATTTGATTTTGGGCCCTCTTTTAGGACGTTTTAAGGAGGCCGAAATAGGGGCTTGCGGCGGCTGTTCCATTGGCAGCCGGCCAATGAATTTACATTTTGCCGCCTTGGAGGTTTTGGGCGCTAAGGTTTTGCCTTTGGAAGCGGGCTATTTTGTTTTCGCCAAGGCTTTGCACGGTGGTGAGGTACATTTGGCTTTTCCCAGCGTTGGTGCGACGGAAAATTTGTTGATGGCTGCCAGCCTGGCTGAGGGCAAAACAGTGCTTTACAATGCCGCGGCCGAGCCGGAAATTGTTGACTTGGCCGGTTTTATTAACGCTATGGGCGGCAAAATCAGCGGCGCCGGCAGCAATGTGATTACGATTGAGGGGGTTAAAAGGCTGGGCGGCGCGGAATATACCGTTATGCCGGATCGGATTGAAACGGGCACTTTTCTGTTGGCCGGGGCTATGTGCGGCGGAACGGTGCATTTGGCCGGAGCCAGGGCGGAGCACAATCATGCCTTGCTGCAAGCTTTGCAGCAGGCGGGAATCAGTTTTACATATAATAGTGATAAAAATGGCAGTTTTATTGAGGTTTTGGGCTGTGCGGGGCGGCCTCTGCCGTTGCAGATAACCACCGCTTCCTATCCCGGTTTTCCTACTGATATGCAGCCGCAGCTTGCGGCAATGCTTAGCTTGGCGCAGGGGCAATCCATGATTTGCGAGCGCATTTTTGAAAATCGTTTTCGTTTTGTGGAGGAATTGAAAAAGATGGGCGCCTCTATACAAGTACGAGATAATTGTGCTATAATAGACGGTGTGGCGAGGCTGCACGGAAATACGGTGTGCGCTACTGATTTGCGGGCCGGCGCGGCGATGGTTTTGGCCGGTTTGGCGGCGGCGGGACGAACCGTGGTGGAGCAGGTGGAGTATATTGACCGTGGCTACGAGGACTTTGCCGGCAAGCTGAGTTGCTTGGGTGCGGATATATACCGGCTGAGCAGCGACAAGCAATGTAAATTGGTGGTTTAATTTTCACAGGGTTTTGGCAGGTGGCAAATTGGGCAAGGTAGTTTCATTTGAAGCAGAAGTGAATAAGCGGAAAAAACGGCGTGTGGGCAGCCTGGCCTGGATAGGTTGGGTCTGCCTGATGCTGATTGCTTTGGCGCTGGGCTATGGCTTTGCTCAATCGTCGATATTTAACGTGCGCAGCATTGAGGTGAATGGAGTTAGCCGTATTCCGAAGGAGGATATTGTGGCGCTTTCCGGCTTCACTTTAGGCGAGCATATTTATGAGGCCAATCTTAATAAAGCGCAGACGATGATTAAGACTAACCTGTGGGTGGAGCAGGTGAGCGTGGAACGCCGCCTGCCCTCCACGCTAGTAATCAATGTGACGGAGAGGGTGCCGGTGGCCGCTATCATCACGCAGGATTCGCTTTATATTGTAGATTTTAGCGGCACGCTACTGTTGAAGCAAAAGCTATTGGACGGTTTGGCGGTTATTGCGGTTTCGGGCATTACAGGTATCGACCCTGAGGTTAAATTGGGTTCTGTTTTGGAGCCAGAGGGGGTTGGCGTGGCCCTGGCGGTTATCCGACAGATGGACGAGCGTTCGGCGGCGGTGGTTTCGGAGCTGGACGTCAGCAACACGCAGGATATTGTGGCTCATTTAAGCTATGGTGTTGATTGTCATTTAGGGGATAAAAGCGATTTTGCCAAAAAATTTTCTGTCGCAATGGAAATTTTGGACAGTGAACGCCACAAAGGGTTGCTGGAAAGCGTAAATTATATTGACGTTTCCTTGCCGGAGCAGCCGGTTTTATCTTATTTGAATTTGGAGCCGCAGGAGCCCTGGCCGGTTTATTGATTATAAATTGACGACAAAAAATTAGCGCCGATTTAAAAAAATTAAAAAAACAGCTTATGATAGCAGGATTTATAGAAAACGTGCCGAAATAATTCAAGATTAAGTATGTTAATTGGCATTATTTGCGGAGCATTATTTTAATTGAACATTGTAGTTTAGGGTTTAATGTTTAGAAGATTTAACGTTTAGAATTGGAAGTTTGGTATTTAGAGTTTAGCATTGGAAGTTATCAACAGGCGGGTTATATTCAAAAATCACTTTGCTTTTATGGCGCTGTATGACCCGGAAAGGGGTTTAGGAAAATGGGAAACCAAGAAACGCAAGAAAATGCGAAAATCTTTGTGGTCGGTGTTGGCGGTGGCGGCAACAATGCCGTAAACCGTATGATAGATTGCGGATTGGATACAGTGGAGTTTTTGGCGTTGAACACGGACAGTCAGGCTTTGCAGGCCTCGCGCGCCAAACAGAAAATTCAAATCGGCACCAAGCTGACTAAAGGGCTGGGCGCCGGGGCGGACCCAGAGGTGGGCCGCAAGGCGGCTGAGGAAAGCCGGGAGGAAATTAAGAACAAGCTGCAGGGTGCGGATATGATATTTATTACTGCCGGCATGGGTGGCGGCACGGGCACAGGGGCTGCGCCTGTGGTGGCTGATTTGGCCCGTGAAATGGGCGCTTTAACCGTTGGCGTGGTAACCAAGCCTTTCAGCTTTGAGGGACGCAAGCGGGCCCAGCAGGCTGAGATGGGCATTACTGATTTGAAAGAAAAGGTAGACGCGATTATCACGATACCTAACGATAAAATTTTGCAGATGATTGACAAAAAAACCTCAATGGCTGAGGCATTTTCCTATGCGGACGAGGTTTTGCGCCAAGGCGTGCAGGGTATATCTGATTTGATTTCCAAGGAAGCCTTTATCAATGTGGACTTTGCTGATGTTAAGACTATTACCAAAAACGCCGGCACCACAATGATGGGCATTGGTATCGCCGACGGTGAAAATAAAGCTTTGGAGGCCGCCCAGGCTGCTATTTCCAGCCAGCTGTTGGAAACCAGCATTGACGGCGCTAAAGGCATTTTGTTCAATATCACTGGCGGCAGTAGCCTTTCTATGATGGATATTAATGAGGCTTCCGATTTCATTTCCAGCGTGGCTGACCCGGATGCCAACATTATTATGGGCGCGGGCTATGACGAATCCCTGGGCGAGGCAATCAGAGTGACTGTGGTTGCCACCGGTTTTGACGGCAAACCTAAGAGCAGCACTCCTTTTACGCTGCCCTCCCGCAATTTAAATGTGCCGGTGGGGCGCGCTGCCAACGCGCCCAGCAACAATGGTGGTATCAATTTACCGCCGCGCCGGGAGCCTGAAGCGCCTGCTGCGCAAAACACGCCTGAACCGCCGGCTTTCAAGGTGCCTTCCTTTGATGATGTGGAATTGCCGTCGTTTTTGCGTAAGTAAAGCCAAAGATTGCCAATAATTTTTTAGCTGAAAATAAAACATGGTAAAGCATAAGGCGGCTTTTCTTTACGGAAGGCCGCCTTTGATATTAAAGCGAAGCGATGTGATATGTATCCGAAAAAATAGCAATTTGACGCGGCAGGTTGCTACTTGATATAAATAAATCAGAAGGAGCAGGAGGGAAAAATGAAATCAGAACAACAGGTTGCGACAACCATTGATGAATTGTTGGCGCAAATTCGTGAATATAATCCCAGCTGTGACGAGGAGCGTATTCGGCAGGCCTACGAGTTGGCCGCCCGGCTGCATAAGGACCAGCTGCGCGATTCCGGTGAGCCTTATATTATGCACCCAATGGCCGTGGCCAGTATCCTGGCCAGCTTGCATATGGACGATACGACGATTATGGCCGGGCTTATGCATGATGTGGTGGAAGATACGGAGATGACCCTGGACGACATCCGGGAGCTTTACGGCCCGGAGATGGTGCTGCTGTTGGATGGCGTTACCAAGCTTTCCAAACTGGCCTTTCGCTCTAAACAAGAGCGGCAGGTGGAAAATCTGCGCAAAATGTTTTTGGCGATGAGCAAGGATATTCGCATTATTATCATCAAGTTGGCTGACCGTCTGCATAATATGCGCACCCTTTCCTCCCATCATTCCGAGCTGCGTAAAAAGGAAATCGCCCTGGAAACACAGGAGATTTTTGCTCCTTTGGCGCATCGTTTGGGTATATATAAAATTAAGTGGGAGCTGGAGGACCTTTGCCTGCGTTATCTGGAGCCGGAGGCTTACCAGAATTTGGTGGAGCAGATTACTATGCGGCGCGATGAGCGTGAGCAGCTGCTTAATCAGGTGGCGGAAACTATTCAGAAGCATTTGGAGGAGGCCAACATCAAGGCGGAAATCAGCGGCCGGCCAAAAAACTTCTATTCAATATATCGCAAAATGCAGCGTCAGAACAAAAATCTGAACGAAATTTATGATATTCACGCGGTTCGGGTGCTGGTGGACAGCGTTAAGGATTGTTATGGCGCTTTGGGCACGGTGCACACCCTTTGGAAGCCTATGCCGGGCCGTTTTAAGGATTACATTGCTATGCCCAAGGCCAATATGTACCAAAGCTTGCATACAACGGTTATCGGGCCTTCCGGCCAGCCGGTGGAGGTGCAAATCCGCACCTATGAAATGCACAAGGTGGCGGAATATGGTATTGCTGCGCATTGGAAGTATAAAGAGGGCAAGGTTGGTTTGGATAATACCAGTAATGCGCGAGATATGGACAATCGTCTGGCTTGGATGCGCCAGATGTTGGAGTGGCAGAAAGAGGTCAGCGACGCCAGAGAGTTTGTGGAAAATGTTAAAGGCGATTTGTTTGGCGATTTGTCAGTTTTCGTCTTTACGCCGGCCGGCGATGTGGTGGAATTGCCCTACGGCGCGACGCCGATTGATTTTGCTTATCGTATTCATACCCAGGTGGGGCACCAATGCGTTGGCGCAAAGGTGGACGGCCGCATTGTCCAGCTGGACACTACGCTGGCAAATGGCAATATTGTGGAGATTTTAACCACCCGTGGCACCGGGCCCAGCCGGGATTGGCTGAAAATTGCCAAAACCAGCCAGGCTAAAAACAAAATCCGTCAGTGGTTCCGGCAAAAAGGCCGGGACGAGTTCTCCGTGCAAAAGGGTCGGACTATGCTGGAGAAAGAAGCTGAAAAGCAGAATATGGACACGACGGCCATGTTTAAAAGCGATAGGATTACGGAAATCAGCAAAAAGGCCAATTTCGTTTCGGCTGAGGATATGTATGTGGCTTTGGCGGAGGGCGCTATCACGGCGATTGGCATTATCAACCGCATAAAGGATGACAATGCGCTGCGCAAAGCTCTGTTTTTGGAGCCGGAGCCGCAGGCCGCCAGCAAAACTCCGGCCGCGCCGATGAAACTGCGCCCGTTCAGCGAGGAGCACGCCACTCACGATAAAGGCGTTTGGGTGAAGGGTGAGGCGGATTTGATGGTACGCATTGCCAACTGCTGCCGCCCGCTACCGGGTGATGAAATTATCGGTTATATCACCAGGGGCCGGGGTGTTTCCGTGCACAAGGTTGATTGTCCTAATATGAATTACTACCGCCGGCACGAATCGGAGCGTTTGGTTGACGTGCAGTGGGATAATGAGAATACCGGCGTTTTCCAGGCGGAGCTGGGGCTGACGGCGGTTGACCGCGACGCGCTTGGTATGAACGTGATGGCGGCGATTGCGGAAACCAAAACCCGGATTAATTCAATCAGCTTTGACGTTGATTCGGATAAGATTTGCCATGGTACAATACGCATTGAAATTAATAATTTGAACCAGCTGGAATATATTATAAATAAATTGAAGAAAATTCGCGGTGTTACCAATGTTTACCGCAGAACGCAGGGAGAAAAAAGCTGAAAATGAGAGCAGTTGTGCAGAGAGTGACCTCCGCCAGAGTACTGTTGCAGGAGCAGGCCGGGCGCGAGGTTGGCCGGATTGAGCGCGGTTTGATGGTGCTGTTGGGCGTTGGCAAGGAGGACGGGCCGGCCGACGCGCGCTGGCTGGCTGAGAAAATTGTCAATTTGCGGGTTTTTGCTGATTCCGACGGTAAAATGAATTTAAGCCTGCTGGATATTGGCGGCGAGGTTTTGGCAGTTTCACAGTTTACGCTTTACGGCGATTGTCGGCGGGGCAGGCGGCCGGGTTTTGAGCAGGCGGCGTTGCCGGCGGAGGCGGAAACGCTTTATCAGCTTTTTGTGGGTGAATTACAAAAATATGTGCCGGTGGCCTGCGGCGTTTTTCAAACCGATATGTTGGTGGAAATTAACAACGACGGCCCGGTGACCGTGCTGCTGGACAGCCAAAAGCTATTTTAATAAAGTGTTTTAGGGAGGTAATACAGTTAATGATTGAATATAAGATGCCGGACGAAAATTTGCTTTTGCAGCGGCTGGAGCTGGGGCAGATATACACCAACTGCTATTTGGTTGCCGATAAGGAGACCAAGGAGCTGGCTGTGGTGGACCCGGCCGGAGATTTTGAAGTGTTGCAGGCGGCAATCGACCAAACCGGCTGCGAGGTGAAGTATATTTTTAATACTCACGGCCATTGGGATCACGTTGGCGCTAACGCGCAGCTGCATAAATATACCGGCGCGCCAATTTTAATCCATAAATACGACGAGCCTATGTTGAAGCAGGGATATGACAGGTTTTTTCAGGTGCGGACGGAGCCCTCGGCTGCTGATGAGTTTTTGGAGGAGGGCCAAACCTGGCCGCTTGGCCGTTATAATATTGAAGTTTTGTACACGCCGGGGCATACAAAGGGCGGCGTTTCTCTGGTGATACCGGGGCAGTTGGTTTTTTCCGGCGACACCTTGTTCCAGCTTTCAGTTGGGCGGACTGATTTGCCGGGCGGCAGCTTTGACGAGCTGTTGGATAGTATCCGCAACAAGCTTTTTAAACTACCTGACGATATGCCGGTTTTTTCCGGCCATGGAGCGCATACCTATATCGGCGAGGAAAAGCAGTATAATCCTTTTTTGAAATAAAACCTGATTTTTGGAGGTTGAAATATTTATGCTGACAAAAAGGCCGCGAGGCACAAACGATTTTTTGCCGGAGGATACGGCAAAATGGCAGTATCTGGAGAATATGTTGCGGGGAATCTGCCGACAGTTTGGTTATGCAGAGCTGCGCACGCCTATTTTTGAGGAAACCGCCCTGTTCCTGCGGGGCGTGGGCGATACGACGGATATTGTCCAAAAGGAAATGTATACATTTGAGGACGCCGGTGGGCGCAGTTTGACGTTACGGCCGGAGAACACGGCTTCCGCCGTGCGGGCCTATGTGGAGAACAAGCTTTTTGCCGGCCAGCAGCCGGTGCGCCTGTTCTATATGGGGCCGATGTTTCGCTATGAACGCCCGCAGGCAGGGCGCTTCCGGCAATTTCACCAGTTTGGGGTGGAATGCTTTGGGGCGGCTTCGCCGGCGGCTGACGCTGAAGTGATTGCCTTGGCTTGGGAGTTTTACCGTCGGCTTGGCTTACAGGGCTTGGAGATGAATTTGAACAGCGTGGGCTGCCCGAACTGCCGGCCGGCTTATCGCCAGGCTTTGCAGGATTTTCTGCGCCCACATTTGGCGGAGCTTTGCCCAACCTGTCAGGAGCGTTTTGAGAAAAATCCCTTGCGGATTTTAGATTGCAAAAACCCGCAGTGTCAGCAGTTTTTACAGGGTGCGCCAACCACTTTGGACGCACTTTGCGACGACTGCCGGGAGCATTTTGCCGCTGTGCAGGATTATTTGCAGGCGGCGGCTATTCCTTATCGTTTGAACACCAAACTGGTGCGCGGTTTGGATTACTACACCAATACGGCGTTTGAAATTTTGTTGTCGGATATTGGCGCGCAAAGTGCTGTTTGCGGTGGCGGCCGCTACAATGGTCTGGTGGAGGAGTTGGGCGGCAAGCCGGCTCCGGGCGTGGGCTTTGCCCTTGGTATGGAGCGAGTGTTCAGCGCTTTAAACGCCCAGGAGATTGAACTGCCGGCTGCGCCCGGCATAGACGTTTTTGTGGCGGTGCTGGACAAGCAGGCCCAAACCCAGGCGTTTCAGCTGGCTTGTGAGCTGCGGAGCCAGGGGCTGGCTGTCGGTTATGACACGCTGGAGCGCAGCCTGAAAGCCCAGCTGAAATATGCGGATAGCCAAAAGGTGGCCTATGTTTTGTTGGTGGGCGGCGACGAGCTGACCCGCGGCAGCGTGGCGCTTAGGGATATGCAGAGCAGCGAGCAAATTGAGCTTCCTTTGCCGGAGGTGGGCGCGGTTTTGACGGCCCGTTTATTAAAATAGGAAAAAAATTTATTTTGGACTTGTCTATACGTAAAATTGTGCTATAATATTTATATATTTTGTTGCTGTTATTAGGAGGAATATTTGATGAGCGAGTCTTTGGCAGGATTGCGCCGCACGATGATGTGCGGTGAGGTTGGATTGCCTCAAGTGGGCAGCGAGGTTGTGCTGATGGGCTGGGTACAGCGCCGACGCGACCATGGCGGCTTGATTTTTATTGATTTGCGCGACCGCACTGGCCTGGTGCAGATTGTGTTTGACCCGGAAAGCGGGCCGGACGCTTTCGGCAAGGCGGAGCGAGTGCGCAATGAGTACGTTTTGGCGGCAGTGGGCAAGGTGCGCCCGCGGCCGGAGGGCACGGTGAACCCCAATTTGGCAACCGGCGAGGTTGAGGTCTATATCAGCGAGTTGAGGGTGTTAGCTGCTTCCGCCACGCCGCCGTTTGCCGTTGAAGATGATGTGAACGTTGACGAGCTGGTGCGCCTGCAATATCGTTATTTGGATTTGCGCCGGCCGCAAATGCAGGCCAATTTGCAGTTGCGCCACAAGGTTGCTTTTGCGATGCGCGATTATCTGAACCGCAACGGCTTTTTGGAGATTGAAACGCCGGTTTTGGGTAAGAGCACACCGGAGGGCGCGCGCGATTATCTGGTGCCCAGCCGGGTGCACCCCGGCGAATTTTATGCTTTGCCGCAATCGCCGCAGCTTTATAAGCAGCTGCTGATGGTTTCCGGCTTTGATAAGTATTTTCAGATTGCCCGTTGCTTCCGCGATGAGGATTTGCGGGCAGATCGGCAGCCGGAGTTTACCCAGCTGGATTTGGAAATGTCCTTTATTGACGAGGAGCAAATTCAGAGCCTGATGGAGGGCCTGGTGGCCGAGGTGTTTGACAAGGCTTTGGGAGTTAAAATCTCCACGCCGTTTAAGCGCCTGACCTGGCATGAGGCTATGGAAACCTATGGTTCAGATAAGCCAGACCTGCGTTTTGATTTGCCGCTGGTTGATGTGGCGGATTTGGTTATTGATTCTGATTTTAAGGTGTTTGCCAACGTCGCCAAAGGCGGCGGCCGAGTTAAGGGCATTAACGCCAAAGGCTGCGCCAAATATTCGCGCCGGGAGATTGACGCTTTGACGGCTTACGTGGCTATTTACGGCGCTAAGGGCCTGGCTTGGCTGAAGGTTACCGAAAATGGCCTGGAATCTTCCATCAGTAAATTTTTCACTGCGGAACAGCTGGACGCTTTGTGTCAGCGTATGCAGGCGCAGCCCGGCGATTTGCTGCTGTTTGTGGCGGATAAGCCGCTGGTGGTGGCGGACGCTTTGGGTCATCTGCGTTGTGAGATTGCCAAACGCGAGGGCTTGATTGACGAGAAAGAGTTTAATTTCTGTTGGGTGATTGAGTTCCCCTTGCTTGAATGGTCCGAAGAGGAGAAGCGTTACACGGCAATGCACCATCCTTTCACCTGCCCGATGCTGGAGGATGTGGAATACCTGGACAGCGAGCCGGGCCGGGTGCGGGCCAGAGCCTACGATATGGTACTGAACGGCATTGAGCTGGGCGGCGGCTCTATCCGTATTCACAGTATGGAATTGCAGGAAAAAATGCTGGAGTGCCTGGGCTTTACCAAAGAACGCGCGCATGAAAGCTTTGGCTTCCTTTTGGACGCTTTTGGTTACGGCGTGCCGCCGCATGGCGGTATGGCTTTTGGCCTGGATCGTATGATTATGCTGATGACTGGGGCGGAAAGTATCCGCGACGTTATCGCTTTCCCCAAAACGCAAAGCGCTTCCTGTATGTTGACGCAGGCCCCCGGCGAGGTTACCGATAAACAGTTGAAGGAGCTGGCAATTCGGGTTAGCTTGCAGGCAAAAGCCGAAAAGCAGAAGTAAAAAATATTAATATTAATTACAGCGGCGTTTTCAAAATTGAACGCCGCTGTAAATTGTTCCTAAAAATATCCATCAAATTAATTAGGGGATATTTTTGATATGGGATAGAGGAGTTATATAATGGAAAAGCTAAAAGAATTTTTGGCAGCGCCGGATAAAATGCAAGATGAGTTTTGGGAAAGCGACGTCCTCATTTGGATTGATTGGCGGGAATATGACGAGGATATTATTCAATATTTTAATGAGAAATTGCCTGATGAAGATGAAATTAGTTTTAAGTGTGTAGATATAGATAAAGAAAGAGGCGTTGACATTATTTTGAAAAAAAATGGTGTCGAAACACCAATTCCTTATGTTGATGACCGTATGGATAGGGATACTACGCTAAAAAGTATTCAGGAATATCTAGCTCCAAAGTATCAAATCCGCTGTTATTTGGAGTCTTTGGGGGGCGATACGCTAGCTTTTTGTGTTTATCCGACCGGGCAATGGCAGCAGTTGGAACAGGAATTTGGTTCAGATAAGGTTGCTTATTATTTTGTACCAATACGGCCGGATATTAATCTTTTTGAAATGGATATGAACGAAGTATTTAGATTGTTAAAGGTGAGAGAAAAAAATTAGGACTAAAATTAAGAGGGTTAGCTAATTGTAAAGTAGCTAACCCTCTTTGAACGCTTATTTGAAATTTTTTATAGTGCAACCAAGAACTGCATTATCAGAACCATCAAAATCAAGGCCAGCGGATAGGTGGTGGCGTAGGCGGCGGCAATGCTGTCGGTTTTGGCCTGCTGGGTCAGCACGGCCAGGGCCGCGGTGCTGGTCATACTGCCGGTGAGGGCAGAAAGGCCATTTAAAAGCGGTAGCTTCAAATAAAAACGGAATGTGAGATAACCGATAACCAGCGGGGCGATTACCATAATCAGGCCGTAAACAATCGGAATAACGCCATACTCCGCTAAAATTTTGGCAACGCCGTGGCCGCCGGCAATGCCGGCGTCGGCAAAGAACAGCAGCAGACCGATTTCTTCAATGGGGCCAATTAGCCGGCTGTCTACGGTGAGAACGCCGGGGTGATTGTGAGCCAGATGACCGAAAAGCAGACCGACTGCCAGCGGGCCGCCGGTCAGGCCAAGAGCAAAACGGCCGCCGCCCGGCAGCGGTATGCCGACCGAACCCAGCAGAATTCCTAAAACTACTACTATTGAAAAGATGCAAAGGCCGTATTTATCAATTCGAAAACCGTTATTTGAGCCTGTGGTTGGCTGCGCATTGGTTTCCGCTGCTTCGGAGGACACGAGTTTACGTTCTTTAGACATATTAGCGTGCAGTAAGCGGGGAATTATCTGAATGAATAAAACCGTGCAAACTACACCTATCGGATAAATTAGGCCGTAGCCGGCGGCCACTTGGGCGGTTGCCTCGGTGCTGGACCGCACAGCTTCCTGAGCGGCAGCAAAGCCGGGCGAGGTGGTGAAAGAACCGGCCATAATGCCCACGGCCAGAGGCGCGGAAAGGTGCCCCAGCTTGATAGCCATAACGCACAATATGCACCCCACAACGGTGGTGGTT